>PNNU01000029.1 GCA_013824385.1 Anaerolinea sp. | reverse complement strand
CGACTTATCAGTCTCGGCGGCTTTGCGGCTTAATTCAAGCGAATCACCCTTGATATCAGTCACTGAGTGAAACAAAACCGGGTCCATATAATTGTGGCCCAAAATCACTGCATCTTTTTGCTTTTTCAACGCGTTGATCTGAACCGCCAGTTCCGCCTTGTAACGCAGTTCCACATCTGGAACAATATCGGCCAGTTTCTCTTTTAGCTGCTGATACATTTCTTCAGTGGTCATTTTTACCTGCCAGGTTTCTCTAGATAATCAAAACTAACATCGAATATGATGACTGAATGGGTGAGAGCGCCGATGGAGATGAAATCAACACCGGTTTGCGCCACCTCTCGCACATTCTGCAGGGTAATATTCCCTGATGCTTCCAGCTTGGCCCGGCCATGATTCAAGGCCACAGCCCAGGTCATTATTTGACAATTCATGTTATCCAGCATGATGCGCTCAACCCCCTGCTCAAGGGCGCTATCGACATCATCAAGGGTACGCGCCTCCACTTCAATTTCAAGACCCGTTCTGGCTGCCCGTGCATTCTGAACCGCTTTTTCGATCGATCCGGCAAAATCAATATGGTTGTCTTTGATCAAGATCATGTCATACAGCCCGATGCGGTGATTGGTTCCGCCGCCCAAAGCCACGGCCAGTTTGTCAAACTCACGCAAACCGGGGACGGTCTTGCGCGTATCAAGAATTTTCGCTTGGGTGCCTTTTACTGCATCCACATAGAGGTGGGTCATGCTGCTGATGCCAGACATGCGTCCCAAGAAATTCAAGGCGGTGCGTTCCACCGTTAGCAGGGCTCGCGCCGAGCCTGCCAACTGCATGAGTTCCTGCCCTTTCTTCACATGCTGACCTTCTTCTGTAGTCAACACACATTCAATGCTTGCATCATAGGCATGGTACACCGCTTGAGCCACCAACAAACCCGAAATGATGCCATCCTGCTTGGCGATGATATGGCCTTTGAGCTGTTCATCGGCGGGGATTATGGTGTTCGAAGTCACATCCCCCGCGCCAATATCTTCGACCAGGGCTTGTTGAATGGTTCTCAGCATGTTTGCAGTAATCGGATAATTTTTCATCATTCATCCCATTTAATGGCGCCATACTCAAAATCAGATCGCTCACCAATTATAAAGGCTGTCGAGATGAATTAACAGATGGCTTTAATTTCAGGTTCTGATTCAACAAATGTCGGCTTTTGCGAATCCTATCTGTGGAGCAAGCAAGCTCGGTATATCAAAAGAAGAAACCACTTATATTACTATCAGACAGGATTATTAGCGAAATTTTAGAAATTTCTATTATCCATTATGAAGATCGAAAGCATGAATTGCTAAAAAATCGTCCTAACCTTCTATCAAATCATGAGTTACCAATAGAGAAACAAAATGTTGATCCCAGATTTTCTTTACCTTCTGCCCAAATGCGTCCACCATGTCGATGGATAATACGTGCCACAGTAGCCAATCCAATTCCAATCCCAGGAAATTCCTTTTCACTATGAAGCCTTTGGAAGGCAGAAAACAACTTATCAACATAATCCATGTTAAAGCCAGCCCCGTTGTCTTTAATAAAATATATCTTTTCGCTATCTTGTTCAGTTATTCCGAACTCAATAACTGCGTTTTTTCGTCTGGAGGTGAATTTCCAAGCATTGCTCAATAGATTTCCCAACACTATTCGTAATAATTGTTCATCTCCATTGACTATAATTCCATCGGCAATAATACACTTGACATCACGGGATGGTTCGTTTTGTTGAAGTTCAATAGATATTTGCTGAACAATTCTGCTTAAATTTACCTCCTGTTGTTTTAACTCAAAACGGGAGAATTGGGATAATGCTAATAGTGCTTCGATCAGCGCATCCATTCGATCGCCAGATTCGCGGATTTTTTGAATAAGTCGTAAACTCTCTGCGCTCGGATTCTTGGAGTTGTCATCCTTCAAAGCATCTGCATAATTCATCATGTGTCTGAGTGGAGCGCGTAAATCATGTGAAACCGAAAAATTAAAGGATTCGAGTTCTTTATTTGCAAATTCAAGCTGAGCAGTTCGTTCGTTCACTCGTTGTTCCAGATCATTATTTAAATTACTAATCTCAAGAAGTGTTAACTCACGTATTGTTGTATCACGTATGTTACATTGGGCAATTCTTTGATTATCTACTAAATAGACATTGCTCACAAACTCAACAGAAATATGTTTGCCTTGTTTTGTTTCAAGTGGAATATTGTCATATCGAATATAATTTTTTGTTTGCAACTCGAGAAACGCTTTTTTTGATATGTCTTTATCTATAAAGACCCCAAGCTCCCATAATTCTTTCCCTAAAAACTCGTCGATTGAATAGTCTAACATGGTCATGAGAAATGGGTTAACATCTATGACCAATCCCGTGTTTGCATCTAAAATTAAAATCCCATCTTGTGCGGATTCAAAAAGTCTACGGTATCGGATTTCTGATTTTAGTAAGTCACGTTCTACTTTTTGTCTATTACGACGCAACTCAGACTCATACAATTCGCGTTCTATCACTGGAAGGATACGTATCAATTCCCGTTTTTGAATATAATCTTTCGCGCCAGCTTTCATCAATGAAACTGCTAAATCTAAATCAATTTCACCTGAGATAATGATAAATGGCGTTTCCGGACATAATTCTTTTGCCAAATCCAAAGCGTGTTTTGCATCAAATTGAGGCATGGAATGATCTGATGTGATTATGTCCCAATTCTGGTTAACGAGAGCCGAACGCATAGCCAGTGCTGAATCTACAACTGAACTCGTTAATTCGTACCCTCCATCTTGTAAGGTTTTTTCTAATATAAAAACATCTTCATCAGAATCATCAATAATCAATACATGTAATCGCTGTTTCATATATACCCCTCATCTATTCTTAGACTATTTATCAAAATATTACAATTACATATTACATATTACATATTACATCTAAAAAGTCTAATTAATACATCAAAATATATAAGACCAAATAAGTATTTTTTTGAGAATCTTGCCCAAGATGGTTTTTTCTCGTAAACACAAAAACTCATTACAGGGGGATTACAGACTGAGCTTGAGAAAATAGTCTATCTGGTTTTGCTGGACAATATACCTGATCCAAGGCAAAAATCCACCACTTCCGGATCCAGGTGAGTGCCTGAAAGTGAACGAATATGTTCGATAACCTTTTCATGGGGCCATGCCTTGCGATAGGGGCGGTCGCTGCATAGAGCATCCCAAATATCCACCACTGCAAAAAACCTGGCCGAAAGCGGAATCTGTTCACCTTTCAATCCACGCGGATAGCCCGTACCATCCCATTTTTCGTGATGGCAATACGGAATATCAATAGCCTGGGCTAAATAGCTGATAGGAGCAAGCATCTCGAAAGCATACTGAGGGTGTCTGCGCATGATCACCCATTCTTCTTCTGAAAGTGGGCCCGGTTTCAGTAAAATACCGTCAGGCACACCCATTTTGCCAATATCGTGCAAAAGTGCCCCCCAACGGACATATTTTATTTGATTATCCGGAAAATTAAACGCTCTGACCAGTCTTTCTGTAATCTCGGTTACACGCTGTGTATGACCTTCCGTCTCTTTATCACGCAAATCCAGGGCATGTGACCAGCCTTCAATCGTGGCATTATAAGCCATGACCAATTCCATATTGGATCGCCGAAGATTTTCGAACATTTCGGTATTATCTATGGCAATGGCTGCCTGCTCCGCCAGGGATTTCAAAAAATTGACCCAATCATCATCCGGGGTGTGCTGAGTTCGACTGAATACTTCCAAAACACCTCTGAGTTCCCCTTTTGCCACCAGAGGTACACCGTAATAACTCACAAATTGTTCCTTTGCCAATTGTTGATTGGCAAACAGAATATTAGAATCGATAAGGTTCTTCACGACTACCATTTCACGAGTTACGGCGGCTTTACCAGCCAGGCTTTCACCCAGACGCAAAACAGCGGATTCAATGACGTTAGACCAAAATCCCTGGCCGGTTGAATACTCCAATAACTGTGAATGCGGGTTATAAAGAAGCACATCGGCAGCATCCATCTTAAGTTGTGAAATCACATTGCTGACTAAAATCTCAAAACTTACCATCATATCAAAACTCGAAGAAATTGCCCTGTCAATCGAACTCAGGGCTGTTAATCGCATGAGCCTTTGTTCTGTTTGTTCCTTCAACGAAATGGTTTGAATGGCATTGCCCGCAATTTCGCTCAATGTGGTCAACAGTTTAATATCTTCATCAATAAATGATCTTTCAGATTCAGTACTTATATTGATCACACCAATCACACTGTTGGTTGTGCGCAGCGGAAGGGTAACTCCACAGAGTGGATTATGCAATCTTCCTTTTTTTTGAACAGAAAACCAGGGGTCTTCATTGTAATTCTGGGTTATATAAGACTCCCGGGTCAAGAAAACCATCCCTGGAATACCCTTACCAGGTTTGAGCGGTTCCTCTACAAGCAGTCGATTATCGTGGCCGCCGCCCGAATAATAGACAGGGACGAGTTCATCTTGTTCTGGTTTATACAACCAGATGCTTCCCATGGGGGCATTCACTGTTTCCAGAAATACATCAAGCAACACAGGCAGCATATCATCCAAAGAACCGGGAGCTTGCATCCTGGTGGTTAATTTACTGATAGCCTCAAGTTTATCCAAATGGGTTTTTGCATCGTTTTCCAATTGTATTTGCTCAGTAATATCTTCAGAAATGCTTAATATAAAGCTGGGATTACCATCAGCGTCATACATGGGGATCTTTTTCTCATGAAAGAATTTTTGTTGATGGTCTTTAGTGAACACATTTTCAATTGGAATATCAACAATTTGTTTCCCTTTTATGGTTAATTCATCTTGTTCTGTGTAAAACCTGGCTTCACCATTGGTGAATAGATCGTGCACGGTTTTTCCAAGGATTTCATTACTCGATGTTTTGAGAAATTCTTCAACTGCCCGATTAACCTTCGAATATTTCAATGTTGCTGCTTCTTTTACCGTGATCATGGATGGAATATTATCCAATATGTTATTTAAAAATGCTTCACTCTCTTCCAATTTTGTTTGGGATTCTCTTAATTCCGAAATGTCGTTGCAAAGAATCATGATGGATTGATCGGGCAACTCCACAGCTTTTGAAAAAAGCAAAATCTGTTCGCCATTTTTCTTCAAGGTTTGTAATTCAGCAGATGCCTGTCCATTCGCTTTTAAATTCAAAAGAAGTTCGTTCGTTTTTGGCTGCTCTTCGGCTGGAATCAATTGAACAATATTCATTTTAAGAAATTCTTCTTCAGAAAAACCCAATTTCAGAATAGCTTGAGGATTCACATCCAGAAAATCTCCCTTTTGATTGATCACCATGGCAATGGCAGGAGAATAATTTACATAAGTACGAAATCGGCTTTCTGAAATCTGCTGTGCCTTCTTTGAGTTTCTTAATTCGGTTATATCATGAGTGATGCCGCAAGCCAAAAAACCATGATTATGCTTAATAGGGAATATTACATTCTCAATCGTAACCAATGTGCCATCCGGTTTGACGATGTTGACTTCAGTTGGTTTTCCAGCCCAGGAAGATGTGCCGGTTTCGAGCAATTCCATAATCCCCTTTTTCATCAGATCAACAAGCTTGGCCGAGGTTTTTCCTGCACGTGATTCTTCCTGCACATCCCACATATATCGGCCAATGGTTTCTTCACGTGAGCGGCCGGTGATAGTTTCCTCAGCATGATTCCATTCAATGATCTTTCCAACCTCATTGATGATGACAATTCCCTCAGATGATTGTTCGATAACCCTTTTAAAAAGAAATTCGCTTTCGAATAAACTCTCTTCAATAACCTTATTTTGAGAAATATTGCTATGGATCAAAATAATAAATTTTTGATTGTAGTCAAATTTGGAGATTTTTAATCTAAACCAGCGGTTTTCTGTGGGACAGTTGCACGAATAATCTACAAATTCTTCTTTTTTTTCACCATTCAATATTTTTCTGATTCCATCTGCTACCTGACGAGCTTCTTCCTTTCCCATGCCCATTATTGAATCGCATAGACTCAAATAATTTTTCCCGAGTCCAAAATCTTTATCCAGATAGCCGTTTTCATTACCAAAGTCTCGCCATGCCTGGTTGACTAGGACAATTGTGCCTTTTTCATCTACTATCGCAATGCTGGAACCAAAAGAATCCAACAAAGGTTGGACAGCCTGATTCTCAAATACAGCAGGTTTGGATCTCATTTAAGTGCTATCCCGCTTTTTTTCAAATAAATCCCTGATTACTAAAACATCACTGAGAAAACCACCTTCTCTGTGATGTTTATTGGCGACGAATTCTTTTATGTTGAGAGGGTAGTTACATTTATTCGATTATAGTTAATATTGTACCCTCCTTGTAAAGGAAATAAAAACATGAAACTTGTTTGATTTAACTTGATGCTTAATCAGGTTATAAATTCATTTATGTGTTATTTTATTCATTCAAGATGTTTAGAGGGTTCGAATGAATTGGACAGCGAATCTGGTTAATTTAAAACTCAAGAAATAATGTAAAGATTTCCCTTTACTTTTTAGTCGAGACAATATTTAATGGATTTGAAGGATTTTATTATTTGAATGTCACTGAAGTAAATACAGTTCATCGGAGCAAAACCTTTGAGGTTTTTTATCCACAACGCACCTCATACACAACTACAAAAATACCCTATCCAAGTTGGCAGCTTGAAGTATTTTTTGAAGGAAAAGTTGTGTTTTTCATTTTTCATTCTTTTTATAAATAGAAGAAACGGATTATGAATTATTTATAGTGTCTAACAATGCAATTGCTCAAGGAGAGTGAGAATGCAAACAAAACGCCGACTTTATTTTCTCTGTCTAACTGGATTTCTGGTCGCATTGTTGCTTTCATCCATTCAAAGCCCTGTTTATGGTGAAGGTTCTGCAAAAGCGGGGTCAATTAACCAGTTGGATTACAGCTTTGATTGTCTTGCACTTCTTCGCGAAGTAGCCGCCAGCGCAGGCTTGAAGGGGCAAGAATCATCGGCCACCGATTATACGGATATTAATCAGAATTATATTCATTGCGATCTTCAACTGGAAGAAGAAATTGACAAGCGAACTACTGATCATTACTTCTCCTGGTATTCGGCAAGGTTAATTATTATGAGTTCGGCAGAAGATCCAGAAGTTATGTCTGGTGGAGACTGGATTATTCGCACAAAAACGACTTTTCATGGTTACCCCGCGCTTTTAGAAACAACTGAACCTATCGAAGAAAACGCAAAGGCATTTCATTGGTACATCCCAGATCATGAGCTTGTTTTCTATCTTAACCTATATTCATATGAAACTGTCGGTAACGAACACATCTATCTCACACCGGACTGGATGCAGGTTGCTGAGACATTTTATGCTGTCACTTATAACCGATATCCTGAATTAAAACTTCCACCTCCTGATCAAGGAGAGTCTCTGCCCATTGAAACCGAGCAGGTTGTTATTGTTGAAGAAAACACGCAACCTGAAGTGGTGGTTGTGCCCTACGGCGGCGAAACTGAAGCGCCCACCGAAGCAGAACAAGAAGTAGTCGTCGTACCGTATGGAGAGACCTCGCCGGAAGATACTTTTGCTGAGACAGGCAGCTTTGATGAAACCTGGCAATCTCCACAAGCAAAGGCCGTGCGTTCACCCCTTATACCAATAGCAGGTGGTCTGATTGGAGCAGGGTTAGCCTGGCTGCTCGCTCAAGGGTCCTCTCAGGCAGCCAATGCTGCGGTGCCCATGGCAGCAACTGTATATGCACCTCCTCAAACAATTCCTCCGGTGATCACTCAAACACCCCCGGTACTGGCAACCGAACCGCCAAAACTGGTTAATGAACCACCCGCAATACAGACTGAAGTTCCGCAAATAAAACCGGTTGAACCTCCACCTGACCCATATAAATTAGGCTTTACCCTGGTGAAAGATGCAGTCGGTACGACAGGAACACTCACAGGCATCTATGAACAATTTCTAACCAATCCAAATTCATTAAAGACGGCAAACATCATCAAGGATGTAGTAAAGAAATTGGATCAAACCCCTGGAGTAGAGGCAACCGCTGAATATGTAGCGGATGTGGCCAAGGTAAAAGCGGCTGAGAAAGTAGCAAAGATCGGCAAAAAGCTGGGAATCGCAGGGAAGTTGCTCGATACGGCTGAAGCATTGATGAATGCCGAGAAGATATGTGCGAAGCGAGGCTACCGCGGCATGGATGCAGTCCTACGCACCTATGCAGAAGTAGGCAAGAAAGGTGTAGTGTGGTTACTGACAGAAAACCCGGTGGTAGGTTTGGCAGACGCCGCCGTGGGTGGAGCCACATCCATGGTATTTGGAACAGACAACAAAGTGGATATTAGCGTGGTGGTGGAAAAAGCCGATTACGCCTGGGACAATGTGACCCGCCATGCCAGCAATAAGTGGAACCGCAGTTTCGAAACGGCAGCAGAAAACGAAAAGACAGAGAACTTGAAACATCTCACTGAACGGATCCGCACACAGGTGGAGGATGGAAAAGTCAGCAAACAGGAAGGCAGTCGTAGACTGCAGAGAGTGCTGGATAAATTCAATCAGGAGAGTCCGCTATTATGAGTATCTATCAATTGAACTGGCATGAAACCTGGGTGTTATCCACCCTGTTACACCTGCCCATACAACAGGGGTCCGCACTTGGCGAATGGCTGGGGAGTCAAGACCCCCCTTCCGCTGAAGAGATCGAAAACTGGATACCGCAGGCGGTTGAGACGTTGACCAGCAAGGGATATTACCAATCCCAAAAGAGCTTATCGGCTGAACTCACAGAGAGTTTAATGCTGGCAGCAGTGGGACAAAAGAGCATCTATACCACCCTACGTACGAATATTGAAGCATTTAGCACCCATTTTCTGCTGGCGGGGTCAGGGGTGGTACAGTATGGTGTGATAAATGAACAATTTATCCTGCATTCCCCTTTGCAGTGGGAAGAGACGTTACCAGGCCTTCTGCCTGATTGGCTTAGTATCGAACCAGGGCAAAACACCAAAATAGGTATGTCACAAAGTGCTTTTCTCCTCTTCAAGCAAGCTTGCTTGCAGCGTGACACTGCTTACATCCTGAATGGGGATGGCAGCGAGACCTTTTTACAAACCGAATTGGAGACCTCTTTTGTAAGAGATAACGGCTGGATTGATGTATTTAATGCGCTCGGTGTTACCGGTACAGAATCGCTGGATAAGATCTCAATTCAGGCTCAATTGGAAAGCTTGTTATCCATCGGATACCTTGAAAGTGCCAATCTGTCTCGGCTGCAGATCGGAGCTACCGGTGCATCCCTGGCAGATTCACTCTCGGACCCTGAACAAGTATCCATTACCATTGGCTTCACCAGTTTTCAACCGGAACAAATGACCACCAGCGTGTTTCTGATTGGTAAAAATCACCTCTTCCGCCTTGATTTTCTGGGAGAGGTGATTGAGATATCTCAAATGCAGTCACGATCAGAAGCCCTGGACTGGATCCGCACACTGGTTTCTGCCTATTAATTAGTCCACCGTTCAAAGGAGCACATCACATGAGTTACCCTTACCCTTACGCACCTAAACCAAAACGCCCCAGCTTCCCTTCCATGCTGGCAGGTTTTGCCATTTCCATGGTGGTTGGCATCATTTTTGGGCAGATCAGCTCGTTTATGTATTCCATGATCGGCCAGGGCAGTGGATTGGAGTGTCTGACTTTTCCGATCAAAGTGCTGATATTTGGCGGAAGCATAGCTTTGTCTTTTTTTATTACCCGCTTAATCCACAAAAAAAGCCATAATAGTTGATCTACCAAAATTAGATGAGGCGGTAAATGCAAAATTCAAAACTACACGTTTTATTGACCTTCGTGGGGATTTTATCCTTGGTGATGATAAGTTCAGCCAGCGTTCCAAAGAGAGAAAGAACCCTCCCCCTTCAAGAAAAGGTGTCTTCCAAATCAATAGCAAAATCAATTATTAACCAAGAAACGAGTCCTTGTCTGGCATTATTATTTGAAGCTGCTCAAAAAGGGGGAGTACCTGGTACTTTAGTTGCCACTAATGATTATGGATTGGGAGGGTGTAATATTAATTACGACCTTATAGATGAGAATTATGTATTTCTCGAGCGGACTGAGTTATTTCTATCAAATTCAGGAGATTTTGATGACGAACCTTGTGGTGTTTCGATACAAGATGGTTCTTGTAAACAAACCACCTTTCATGGATACCCTGCGGCATATTTTACATATACAGGTGTAGATATTGGGTATACCTTAGCCTGGAATATGCCAACGCGTAATGATCATTATCGTTTGGGTGTTTATGTTGGCTTTTCTGGAAAGACCCCTGAGCAATATGCAGAAGCTCTTTGGTCGGTTGCGGAAGATCGACTGCCATTAACAGAAGGTGATTTTATTCAAACTGAATCACCCACTGAGAATAACCCTGAGATTGTGGTTGTGCCGAATGGAGACACTGCCCCTACAGATAATTCACCAGAGATTGTCGTAGTACCGTACGGAAGCGATAGTGAGGAAACAACCGTTGCGACCGGTAGTTTTGATGAAACATGGGCTTCTCCACAAGCAAAGGCAGTTCGTTCACCCCTTATACCGATCACAGGCGGTCTAATTGGAGCAGGTTTGGCCTGGCTGCTCGCTCAAGGAGCCTCTCAGGCAGCTAATACTGCGGTGCCCATGGCAGCAACTGTATATGCACCTCCTCAAACAATTCCTCCGGTGATCACTCAAACACCACCAGAACTTGTCTCAGAGCCACCAATGCTGGTTACTGAACCACCGCCAGTACAAACAGAGACACCACCGGTAAACCCGTATGAACTGGCGTTAAATCTGGTCAAAGATCCAGTCGGTGCGGCAGGCACACTTACCGGCATCTATGAAAAATTTCTTACGAATCCTGAGTCATTAAAAACAGCAAACATCATCAAGGAAGCTGTAAAAAAATTGGATCAAACCCCGGGAGTAGAAGCAACTACTGAATATGTGGCGGACGTTGCCAAATTAAAAGCAGCTGAGAAAATAGGTAAGCTTGGGAAAAACCTGGGAGTCGCAGGAAAAGGATTGGATCTCGTGGAAGCTGGGATGAAGGCACAGAAGATATGTGCAGAACGAGGCTACCATGGATTTGATGCTGTCATGCGTACGTACGCAGAAGTAGGCAAGAAAGGTGTAGTGTGGTTACTGACTGAAAATCCTGTGGTGGGGGTAGCCGACGCTGTCGTAGGTGGTGCCACAACTATAATATTTGGTGCAGCCAATAAAGTGGATTTAGGAGTGGTGGTGGATAAAACTGATTATGCATGGGATAATGTGACCCGCCATGCCAGCAATAAGTGGAACCGCAGTTTCGAAACGGCAGCTAATGACGCCCAAATCGATGATGTCCGAACACTAACTCAACGAATCGCCCAACAAGTCAGGGAAGGAAAATTAACCAAACAAGAAGGAGCTCAACGTCTTCATAAGGTTTTGGATAAAATTAACCAGGAAAGTCCTTTACTATAAATTATGGCTTTGATCCAGATATCCTGATAAATGTTCACTAAAATTAAATATAAAAACAAGACCTCCCGCTTTTGGGGAGGTCTTGAGTTCTATTTGTTTTCGATCTTGGCCCATGAATCTCGTAATGTCACAGTCAGGTTAAAGACGGGCTTTCCAGGTTTGGAATCCTGGTCGGCACAGAAGAAACCTTTACGCTCAAATTGGAATTGCTCGCCTTTGGTTACATTTGCCAGGCTGGGTTCCACTTTGCAATCGATTAAAACTTTCAACGATTCCGGATTTACATAATCGAGGTAAGTTTTATCTTCATCCACTTTCTTGGCGTTTTCAACCGTAAATAATCGGTCGTACATGCGTACTTCTGCATTGACTGCGTGACTAGCTGATACCCAGTGGATGGTGCCCTGCACCTTGCGACCGTCAGGAGCGTATCCTCCGCGAGTCTCAGGGTCGTAAGTGCAATGGATTTCGGTCACATCACCGGTCCGGGGATCTTTGACCACGCTTTCACACTTGATAATATAGCCATAACGTAAGCGCACCTCACGTCCCGGTGTGAGCCTGAAATACTTGGGAGGCGGCACTTCTCTGAAGTCATCCTGCTCTATATACAACTCCCGCGAAAACGGCAAGGAGCGCGTACCGGCTGAGGGATCTTCGGGGTTGTTGATGGCTTCAAGCTGCTCCACCTTATCTTCAGGATAGTTGGTGATGACCACCTTGACCGGGTTCAGCACTGCAAGCACACGTTTGGCGGATTTATTCAATAAATCGCGCACATTGAATTCAAGCAGACCAACATCAATCAGGTTCTCGTTTTTCGCCACACCCACTTGATCGATAAAATTGCGGACAGCCTTCGCGGGGTATCCGCGACGGCGCATGGCGCACAACGTCGGCATACGGGGATCATCCCAGCCGCTCACAAATTTGTCTGTCACAAGCTGTCTGAGGAAGCGTTTGCTCAGGATGGTATAAGTCACATTCAGGCGAGCAAACTCGATCTGGCGGGTCTTGAATAACCCCAACTCATCCAGGAACCAGTTATACAGTGGACGGTGGTCTTCATAAGCCAGGTCGCAAAGTGAATGGGTCACGCCTTCGACTGAATCAGACTGGCCATGGGCAAAATCATACATTGGGTAGATGCACCACTTGCTGCCGGTGCGGTGGTGGGGTGTCTTGAGAATGCGGTACATGGTTGGGTCGCGCATGTTGATATTGCTGGAACCCATATCAATTCTGGCGCGGAGCACGCACGCGCCTTCAGCAAAATCACCATTGCGCATCTTCTCAAACAGGGTCAGGTTTTCTTCCACCGTGCGGTTGCGCCAGGGGCTGTCTTTGCCGGGTGCCGTCAACGTGCCGCGGTATTCACGGATTTGATCCGCTGTAAGGTCATCCACATAGGCTTTGCCTTTTTTGATCAATTCGATGGCAAAATCATACAGTTGGTCAAAGTAATCCGAGGCGTAGAGCTCCTGCCCCCATTTAAACCCCAGCCACTGGATGTCTTCCTTGATGGCATCCACGTATTCCGTTTCTTCCTTGACTGGATTCGTGTCATCAAACCGCAGGTTGCACACGCCGCCAAAAGTCTCTGCAATCCCAAAATCAATGCAAAGTGCTTTTGCATGACCAATGTGGAGATACCCGTTTGGTTCTGGAGGAAACCGGGTTTGAACATGGTCAAACCGTCCCGTTTTCAAGTCTTCTTCTACGGCTTCACTTATAAAATTGCTGGGGGTGACAACGGGTTCATCGGTCATAAAAATAACTCCTAGTAATATAAGGATAAAGCACCCGTGAAGAGTCACTGGGTGCTTTAAGGTGAGGCTGAGGGCAAAGGATTCGAACCTCTATATGCACATCCAGAGTGTGCAGTACTGCCATTGTACGAGCCCCCACTAACGAACGTCTAAAATTTTATCACGGTCAGGGAACCATGTCTAGGGAATTTTGTTCGAGTCCCATGGCATGGCTCTAAAGGACTCTCTTTTAGAACTTATAAATCAGTAAATTCATATATCGATTGAGATCAAAAAAAGCACTTTTACGCCGGCCTCTCCCCTGCCCCTCTCCATCCGATGGATGGAGAGGGGTAAGCCCCCACACGCGAAGCGTCGGGGGTGGGGTGAGGCAAAATCACAATTCCTTCGTACAACAAACTGCAGAAAATTGTTCACTTACAACAATTCGTTTACTTGGCCAAATATTTGGCACCTTCTCTTAAGGCTTCAAAATTCTTGGGCAGCAGCCGTTTATGCCGTTCAGGAAGATGCACGGTTAGCGCATTTTCAATGGCGCTCAAAGGCAGCATGGGCAGGTTGGCCAGCAGAGCTCCCAACAACACCATGTTGGTCATACGTTTATCGCCCAATCTTTCAGCCACACCGCTTCCATCCACTTCGACCACTCGGATGTCGGTGCGTTTCACTGGACGATCCAGCATGGAGGAATTGACCACCAACAAGCCGCCTGGTTTTACCTGATTTTCATATTTATCGAGTGAAGGCCGGTTCATGGCGATAATTGCCGCGGGGTAGCGTACCAGTGGAGAACCAATCTCTTCATCAGAAATGATGGCGGTACAGTTGGCTGTTCCACCACGCATTTCTGGTCCATAAGCCGGGATCCAGGTGACGTGCTTGCCTTCATCCAACCCGGCATAAGCCAGCAATTGACCGCCAAAAAGCACACCCTGGCCGCCAAACCCTGCAATAATAACATCTGTCTGCATGTCTGCCTCCGCCTAGAGTTTGATCTCGGCCAAAGCCGGATGAATTTTGTAATCGCCCAGGGGATAATAGGGGATCATTTTCTCTTCCAACCATTGGATGGAAGTCTTGGGGTTCATGCCCCAATTGGTCGGACAAATCGAAAGCAATTCGACCATTGAGAATCCCAAACCGCGTACCTGGGTTTCAAAAGCCATGCGAATGGCTTTTTTGGCCATACGGATATTCTTGGGATCATGCAAGCTGCGGCGTACGATATAAGAAGCGCCGTCCAGCTTGGAAAACATCTCTGACACCCTGATGGGATAACCCTGGGTTTCAACATCCCGTCCGTTTTGAGAGGAGGTGGTTTTTTGTCCGGGCATGGAGGTCGGCGCCATTTGTCCGCCAGTCATACCGTAGTTCGTGTTGTTCAAGAAAAACACGGTGATGTTCTCACCGCGAGCCGCGGCATGCACGATCTCTGCCATACCGATCGAGGCCAGGTCGCCGTCGCCTTGATAGGTGAATACCATGCGGTCGGGCAGCACGCGTTTGACGCCTGTGGCCATGGCCGGGGCTCTACCGTGCGGCGCCTGGACAAAATCCATGTTGAGGTAGTTGTAGATAAATACAGAGCAGCCCACTGAAGCCACGCCAATGGTTTTTTCGCGCATGCCCATCTCATCGATGACTTCCGCGATCAAGCGGTTGGCAATGCCGTGTGTGCAGCCGGGGCAGTAATGGGTGGTTGCGCCGGTTAGAGTATCAGGTCGTTCAAAAACGGTTGTTTCAAGTTCGCAGTTTTCCAATACCATTCTTTTCTCCTTTACCCTTTGGCCAAAACACGGGCAAACCAGCGGTCGCGAGGATGACCGTCCGTCGGAATCGGTGTTTCCACCATGCGGTGGATTTCATCC
>PNNU01000028.1 GCA_013824385.1 Anaerolinea sp. | reverse complement strand
AACCGCAAGATGCTCGCTGATCTCGCCGCACGCGAACCGAAAGCTTTCACCGCGATTGTAGAAAAAGCCAAATCATCGTTGTAATTAACCTCAACAACAATCACGGGATGGCGTATGACGGCCATCCCGTTTTATTTTAAAAGTTACGTACCGAATCCGATTTCTGGTAAAAGAAATCGGATTCATGCCATTAAACTCTACTAACTCAAACACTAACCTTGACAAGGTTTCAAACCTTGTCAAGCATACTATAGGAAAAAAGTAAAGCATCACAAATGTGCACAAAAAAAACACTTAATAGAACTCTGTCTATGACAGGGTTTTATTTTAGATATATGATAATTTTGCATGCACTCAATAAATCAATGGTGAAGCACCAAGTACAGCCCAGCCGGAAATCTTGGGATCTACCTAATTCATACGAGGTCAGAGCCTCAACATACTTAATTCGAAGTGTCCAAGCGGCAGGGGCAGCCAAGCTTGACAACGAGGTCGCAAATCTGCGCCTCAAGGTTACTTACGGTGTCCCCTGGTGGCCATAATCTACATAGATTGGGCGAATGCGGGATTATACGTAGTTTGTTGGTGAATAAGTGCCCACAGAATATGCAAGAGCTTGTTCATTAGGACGCCGAGAGCTTGCATCTTGGTGAGTGGGTTTTTTGACCTCCTTTGTAACTTGGAATAAAGTAGAGCGAAATGTGAATCATATTGGATCATGCGCAAACAAGAAAAGTAAAGCATGGTCCTCAGATGTGGACGACCTTGACGTGATATGGGGGTATGACCGTGTTGTTTCTTACCTGAGGAGTTGGGTGTGGGTTGAATACCAGCCAGTTTCACCCATTGTGAAGCACACTTATACCTTTTTGGGTCTCCGATCTCTGCAAGGAAAAGCGCTATCGAAATAACACCAAGCGATTTTACGGAAAGCAAGTATTCTGCTTCTGGCAAAGAAGCCAAACAATTGGTCATTTCGTCGGTTATTTGGTTCAATTGCAATTGAAACCTTTGGATATTGGAAAAATGTACTTGAATGGACAGTTGGATAGCTTGTAGTCCTTCCAGAATTCCAATTGAATTTTCTGCCGATTGATAAATTTGATGAACTTTGGAAACACTCAACCTTTTTCCCAAATACTGTAACTTTACTTCAGATAAAAAATCATCCTCAGTTATATTTCTGATCTTGGCTGCGCAAGCATTGCTGATTAGAATTGCACGACTAGTCTCACCGTTTAGGTTCTTAAATATCTGAAAGTATTCAGGAAATACTTGCCCAACTAAACCCCATAAAATATGCCGCTCTCGGCGGATTGAGCGAGAGATTTGGTGGTACGCAACTGCATACTGTTTGATTTCTTCATATCGCCCTTTTTGCAATCTGGTTTCTGTATAGTGACCATTTCTCGAGAGTTCTGCAATTTGAACTGCATCTCGCCGATCATCTTTTGAGCGATCAAGTTGATTCCCTTCTCGATGTTTTTTCACTGTGTAGGCATTTACCAAGTGATAAGTGATTCCATTTTCTTCCAGTTCCCTTGCCATCAATTTCCAAAAGTAATTGGATGGTTCCATGGCAACAATCAATCGAGATTCAGATTGCTTTTGAGAGATCATTTTCACTCTCTTCAAAAAATAATCATAACCCCCACGATCTTGTGGAAAACTGAAGTTATCTATCTTTTCTCCATTTCCATTGGTTACAACGCAAACATTTTTCTCTAATGCTAAATCTATTCCTACATGAAGTGTTTCAATCCCATCTTGTTTTTTGGTTTGGTTTGTGCTAAATTGTGACATGAAGTATCCTCCTAAGTACGTATATCTACTCTCGATTGAGTATTGTACACAGAGGATACTTCCTTATTTCTCTATATTAGGTTGCCCTTATTTCGAGTGCCCTTAATTCTTGTTGGTCTAAAAAGTTGATCCGAATAGTAAAATGTTTTTCTATTTACAGGTAGAATTATCCCATGTCAATTAGCGAATCCGAACTGATCACTTCATCAAAAAATCAGCATGTCCAGCACATTCGGGAACTGCTGGCGAAAAAATCCGTGCGTGAAGATCATAGTTCCTTCGTCGTTGAAGGGGTACGGCTCTGCGAAGAAGCCATGAAAACCGGGATTGCACCCAGGCTGGTGGTTTATTCTGACACCTGTTCTGATCGGGGATTGGAGCTGGTGCAGCAAGCCAGCACGGCAGGCAGCAAGGTGTTTTTGGTCAAGCATGATATTCTGGACGCATTATCTGATACAGCGACCACCCAGGGGCTCCTGATGGTCATGCAGAGCCATCCATTGCCCCTGCCTGAAACCCTCGACTTTATTCTGGTGGTTGACAGGGTGCGCGACCCTGGCAACCTGGGGACGATTCTGCGCACGGCGGTGGCGGCGGGTGTGCAGGCTGTTTTCTGCACCCCTGGCAGCGTGGATGCATGGTCGCCAAAAGTGGTAAGATCAGCCATGGGCGCTCATTTTTATGTCCCGATCGAATTGATGAAATGGGAAGAAATTTTGGGTTTGTGCAATCAACAGAAAAAACCATTGACCACCTTCCTCGCAGAATCAGGGGATGGCGCCTCCCTTTGGCAGGCTGACTTGAAAAAACCCATCGCCCTGGTGATCGGCGGCGAGGCGGAGGGTGCCAGCCCTGAAGTGAAAGCGGGCGTGGACGCTTTGATTAACATCCCCATGCCGGGCGGTTTTGAATCCTTGAACGCAGCTATCGCGGCTTCCATCATCCTCTTCGAAGTGGTTAGGCAAAGAAGCATATGAAAATCAGAACCATCACCAGTTTTTTCGACCCCAAACTCAATGAAATAGATACTCAACTTAAACCCCTGGCCGCTTTCAGCCGCGAACTGCGCAGTGCAATTGAAAATGAAGGTTTTGAAGTAGAAACCGTCCGTCTGGCGGCGTCACCCTTCCCCTCCTGGTTGAAAGGGACGCGCGATGAGCAAGTTCAAATCCTGCGAAAACTTGAGACGCTTACAAAGGCTCAGGGTTGGGATTACCTCTCCGTTGGCCCGGCAACGCCCGACAATCTGTATGCGTATCCATTAATCTCTGAATTTTTAGCCGCCACCCAGAGTGTTTTCTTTAGCGGCGTCATTTCTGACAAGCGCGCCGTTTATCCATCCGCGGTGCAGGCTTGCGCGAAAATTATCAAGCAAGCTTCAATAATCTTACCCGATGGGTTTACTAACTTGCGATTTGCTGCGCTGGCAAACGTACTTCCGCACGCACCGTTCTTTCCGGCTGCCTACCATGCGGCCGGTGAACCCCCGGCATTTTCTCTCGCCATGGAATGTGCAGATGTAGCCGTCAAAGCCTTTACCAATGCGTCATCCCTTGAACAAGCGCGCAATCTCTTCTTGAATGCCATCGAAACGGCAGCGGATCGATTAAACCCAATCTGTGAACGGATTGCTAAAAGCCATCAAGTAATCTTCAAAGGTTTTGATTTTTCTCCGGCGCCTTTCCCAGAGGATTGGTGCTCGCTGGGTAAGGCGTTTGAATTACTCGGTCTGGAACATATTGGCGGCGCAGGTTCGCTGGCAACGGCTGCCTTTATCGCGGACGCGCTGGATAGCGGCAGGTGGCTGCATGTCGGTTTTAATGGGCTGATGTTGGCGGTGATGGAAGATTCCGTGCTGGCCAGGCGTGCCGCTGAAGGGTTACTCTCAATCAAAGATTTACTGCTGTATTCTGCTGTCTGCGGTACCGGTCTGGATACCATCCCTCTGCCGGGAGATACATCCGTGGAGGAACTCTCTGCCATTTTGCTGGATCTGGGCAGCCTGGCCACCCGATTGGGTAAACCGCTCACGGCCAGGCTCATGCCCATCCCTGGTAAAAAGGTGGGGGATGAAACCGAATTCGATTTTGGCTATTTTGCCAATAGCCGCATGATGCAGGCAGGTGCCCAAAAGGTGTCAGCGCCGTTGATGTCTGCCGTGGAAATTCCATTGAAACCGAGAAAAATATAAACGAAATTCAAACCCCCGCGGTTTGAAAACCGCGGGGGTTTTTTATGAATCATTTTATTACGGCGTCGCTGTCGGTGTTTCGGTAGGCGTTTCTGTGGGTGTTTCAGTCACCGTGGGCGTCGCAGTAATGGTGGGTGTAGCTGTGGTAGTGGGTGTTGGTGTGACTGTGGCCGTCGTCGTGGATGTGGGGGTATTCGTAACGGTTGGGGTTGGCTGCTGCAGATTCAAACGTAAAAACTTTTCAGCATAACCTCCATTATTGGATTGCAAATACAAGTGCAGAGTGACGATTCCGTTTTGTACACCTGTAAGATCCCAGGTGAGCATCTTTTGCGGAGAAGCCGAAGCATTACTTGAGTCTACCAACCGCATCCAGGTGGATGGATTGTCTCCGTATCCATATTCAAGGAAAAAACTCTGAAAATTTGCTGTGGCATTAACCACCGCATACACATCAATGGAATTGGCGGTGATGGTCTGACGGTCTTCCAAACCCACGAAAACCAGGGTGGGGTGTGGATCATCCGCCTTGCAGGCTCGGGAGGGCACGAAAATAACCGGTGAACTGAAACCGTTTTTCTCTGCCCAGGCTTTGCCTGCATCCTTTTCGTTAATCCATGTGATGGCCCATGGATCGGTCACATTCAATACATATTTGTCTGCAACAAATTCCTGGCAGGCAGGAGATGCGCTCAAATTAGTCCAGGTATCCACCCGGGCATTCTTCCATAAATCTTCTCCTTTTGGCAGAGGCAGTTGATCTTGTACGAAGATCTCGCTGCGCTGATCCGGGCAATACTCTGAAGGCTCTGTGCCTGATATGGCGCAGATGACCTCATCCACGATGCCCGAAGGGCGGATGAAAGAGGCAGGGTTGCCATCCGTCAAAAATGGTACGGCATAAGTCATGAATTCTGCCCAGATGGGCGCCGCACCAGAAATACCCGTCGTATTAACCATCTCCGAATTATCCGCGTTGCCGACCCAAACACCAACAGCCAGGTCGGGCGTATAGCCGAGTGTCCAGTTGTCTTTGAAATCATTGGTCGTGCCAGTTTTTGCAGCAGATTGGAAAGGCAGGTTGAGGATTGAATTGTTCCCAAACATCGGAGCGCGAGCTTTGGCGTCCGAGAGGATGGACGTGATCAGGTAGGCATGTTCCTTGCTGATTACCTGGGTGCCGTTTTCGATGGGGGTTTCAAAGATCAAATTGCCTTGGTAATCTTCAATACGGGTGATGGCTACCGGATCGATTTTCAATCCGTTATTGGCAAAGGTGGAAAAGGCGGAGGTCATTTGAAACAGGGTTACTTCGCCGCCGCCCAGGGTGAGTGACATGCCGTAATCCTTGCGCGTGAGGGTGGTGATGCCCATGCGTTTGGCAAAAGCGATCACGCCGTCCTCGCCGGCGACGTTTGGATCATCATAAATGCCGACATATTGCAGTGCTTTTACTGCAGGAATGTTATATGAATTGGATAATGCGGTACGTACTGTTACCGGACCGTGGAATTTTCCATCGTAATTGACCGGTTTGTAGGGTTCACGGGTATCATCCGCATTGCCCGAAGGCGGAAACTCGCTGGGCACATCCCAAATTAATGTTGAAGGGGTCCAACCTTTTTCAAAAGCGGCAGCGTAAGTGAGAGGTTTAAATGATGATCCCGGTTGACGAGGAGAGAGAGCCATGTTGATTTGGCCGGCGATGGCGTCATTGTAAAAATCGGCTGAACCTGTCATGGCCAGTATCTCGCCAGTTGATGGGCGGATGGCCACCAGTGCACCATCCGTGGCGTGGTTGTCAGCCAGGTTGGCGACCTGTTCAGCGACAATGCGATCCGCTTCGATCTGAAGCTGTGGGTCGAGGGTCGTGTACACCTTGAACCCCGAGCGATAAATGGTCTGGTCGTCAAATTTGGCTTCGAGCAGTGTTTTGATGTAATTCACCCAATGTGGGTACACCAGAGGGTTGGCGTGCTGCACAAAGTTGTAATTTTCGATGTAGATATAAGCATCCGCGGCTTCCTGAGAATTCAGGCAGATCGGCTCGGTGGAATTTTCAAGTCGGATACAATTTTTTTCAGCAGACAGTGTATACATTGCGGTGATAGTCTGCTTGTTGCGGAAGAGTGTGGCTTCGCGGGCGCTGAAAATATCATACACGCTGGGCGCCTGGGGCAGTCCAGCCAGAAAAGCGGATTGGGGCAGGGTAAGTTCACTGGCAGTGGTATTGAAATAGGTTTCAGCCGCGGCTTGAATGCCATAGGCCATGTTGCCGTAGCTGATCTCGTTCAGATAGAGCTCCAAAATTTCGTCTTTGGAATAGCGCCTGGTTAATTCAGCAGCCAGGATGATCTCTCGCGCTTTACGTCTGACGGATATTTCCACCCGTTCTTGCGGGGTAAAGAAAAGGGTGCGCGCCAGCTGCTGGGTAATGGTGGAGGCTCCTGAAACGACTTCACCACTGGTGTAGTTCTGGATCAGGGCGCGAAATAGGGCGATCGCATCAAACCCGGGATGGTTGTAATACTCCTTGTCTTCGATGGCGATGGTTGCGGCTATCAAATAGGGAGAAATCTTGTCAATGGGGATATAAGTTCTGCGGCCAGCATTGGGATCTATCATTTCGTAGAGCAATTGCCCGTTGCGGTCATAAAAGCGGGTGGTTTCGAATTGCGAGGCTTTTTGTTTGATATCATCAATCCCCGGCAAGGTGGCGGCGATGGTGAAATATTGATAAACCAAAAATGCACCCGCAATTACCAATCCGAGTACCATTGCAAAAAGCAGGATCACGACGCCTTGCACAAGGCATCCGCCGAACTTCACTTTTTTCGGAGGTTGTGCCGGCATCTTGGGTTTTTTGCGGGTTAACACTGCTTTTGCCTGGGGTTTATTTGGCTGTGTGGGAGGGGTGTTTGATTGCGCAAACGCCGTCGGGATCACCATGGTGGCGCCCAGGTCTGTTTCATCTACATGATATGGCAGAGCATCAGAGGCGCCGGGCGGGGGTGCACCCGGTTCATCAACCTCCAGATTTTCTGTTGTATCGGTAGTAGGCTCCACTATTATTGTGGGCATTTCTTCAATATCGCGGATGCCGTTGATGGCTTCAAACTGCAAGGTGAAAGAGGTATCAGTGTTTTCCTCATTATCAATTGGTTTTGTAAGAGGGCTGATAGATTCAGCATCCGTTTTTGGTTGGGCACGGTTACGCTGCCGGGTTGTATCTTCGTGTTCATCTGACGGGTTATTAGTCAAGTTATCCATCTCATTTCGTATAATGGCAAGTTTTGTTCATTCTAGCATAATTCGATTGACCCTGAAGAGTTATACTCTTAAAATGCATATATGAATGTACATGATCCTTATGATAAGGAACTCAGGCAGATCATTGCTGCCGATCAACGCTGCTCAATCATCACACCTGAAGACGATCAAATCTGGCAACTGGAAACCTCAAAGGGAGAACCACCCGGATTAGCCTTCCAAACCACGTATGGTTTGAGAGCTTACGGCATCCGCATCTTTCCGCGCTTTGGTTTAAAAAAGGTACCCGTTTCTGATCCACGCGCCTTTGCCTCAAAACCCGAAATAATATTTTCCGCGCCTAATTTTCTTGAACTTCAATATTCGCCTTACTCATCACTAGACGTCAATCAGAAGGTATGGGTTCCCGATTCTCATTCATTGGTGGCGCAAGTGAATCTTACCAACCCGGGGGCGGCGTTAATCCAGTTGTGGATGGAGTGGGTGGTTCAGCTTAATCCGCTGCTTTCTGGTTCGCCTATGACCGCAGCTCAAATCAGCGTCAACACCGTGCTGCAAGGCCAGACTGGAAATCTCCACCCGGTTTTTTTGCTGACTGGTGGACCGCGTGGGGACTTATCGGCTTTTCCGAGCCTTGGAATTGAAGTTACCCTGCCTCCGCACACCAACCGTCAGTTCACCTGGGCGCTGGCCACCTTGAATTCCACCGATGAATCATTTTATGCCGCACGCAAGGCAACAGCTTACAGCCTTGATAATGAACAAATAAAAATTGAAATGCTTAAAAAAGGACAGAGTGTCAGATTTGATTTTGGCGATCCCGTTCTTAACAGGAGGCTGGAACACAGCCAAAGCAGAGTATATCAACTGTTTCTGCCCCCTTTCCGTAAGCTCGAATATCCCTGGTATGTTTCAAAACGCGATCCTGAGCATGGGAATCTTCCTGTTGAAACCAGCAGTGGATATTCGGCGAATTGGGGGATACAAAAGATCACTGATATTTGGGCGTTAAGCCGAATGCTGCTGCCGACCAGGGCTGATCTGGTGAAAGGTATGCTGCAGAACTTGTTTGACCAGCAGGCTGTGGATGGCACTTTTTTTGCCCAACTCAATTGGAACGGCAAGGTGACCAACCTGTCGGCTGCGCCATTGATGGCTGCCCTGGCAGAGGATATTTACGAATGGACAGGCGATCGTGAATGGCTGACCCAAAACTATGCGGCCATTCTTCGGGCAACAAAAACCTGGTTTCAAACAGAAAACGATAACGATAGAGATGGCTGGCCTGAATGGCAGCATTTAATACAGATTGGGCTAGGCGAACAATTGTCAACCGACCTGAAAAATAAATTTGAAGTACTGATTAAGACAGCAGAATGGCCTTCTCTGGCCGCCTTGCTGCTAAATGAATTCCGGGCACTCAAAAAGATTGCAGGCTCTATTAATGAGGATGCTGATTTGGATTGGATCGAGGACCAAATCAAACATCTCGATCAATTACTGCAGCAAAGCTGGGATCAAAAACGCGGTGCGTATGCCTTCCGCGATCAGGCAGGTCATTTTTCTGAAAAAGGAAGAATTCTACACACCTTCAAACAAAATGGCAGCGTTGAGACCCTCAATAAATTGGCAAATCCATGCAGGTTGGTGATCCGCGTGAAAACGCACAGTGTCGAGACCCGGCCACTCGAATGCAAGATTAAGGGTGTCATCAACCATCACGAAAAGACAATTACCTTTTCCTCAAGAGATTTCCGTTGGGAAGATGAAAACGGACTGGCGATCAGTCAAGAAACCTTCTCGGTGGTCAAATCCATGAGTGTAAGCGGACTTAAAAAAGGCGAGAGTTTGATCGTCGAGACACCTGATTTTTTCGTTCAATCCCCTGATTTTTTGATCCCCTTATGGGTAGGTGTGTCATCTCCAAAACAAGAGCAAGCTTTGATCGACATCGGGATAAAGTATTTTGAAAATAGAGATCAAGAAACCCCCTTTTATCTAAAGATAATGTGGCTTGAAGCATTGTGCCAAGCGGATCGTAAAGCATTGGCCAGCCAATACTTCAAACGCTGGTACCTTGGTTTCTCGCAGGAATCGGAAAACGATGTTCCACAACCTGCCAAACACGCCGTGGATTCTCTTGCATTGGCCGGGTTGGATCAACTCATTCCGTTGAAAACGCTGCTTGAGTTGCTGGGTGTCAATCGAGTTTCTGATGAAGAACTAATTCTCAACGGATTTAATGATTTTTTTCCTAAGGTTAATGTACAATATAAGAAGTTCCTGCTTGATTTGAAATCCGGCCAAGCCAGGATAGAAAATCTGAATGGAGAAAGCGTCGTAATTACCGAACCCGGTTCTCACCGGATCATGCTCTCCTGAAAGAGGTGTAAGGTGGAAAAAGAAGATCATTTAGGACAAATTCAAAGAATATTATGTATGGCGGTGGTTCAAGCTCAGGATGCTGACATCGCAGAGGATGCCCTCTGTGATATGGGCATGTTCGTCACCCGCCTGCCAAGCCAGGGCGCGTTCTTGGGCCGTCGCAACGCCACCCTGCTGATCGTTTCACCAAAAACAAAACTGCCTGAAATCTTGCAGTCCTTAAAAGAAAATTGCAGACAGCGCATCGAATATATCTCCGTCCCACTCGAAAGCGCACCGCTGCCCATGCCATCCCCAACGCCCATCACCGTTGGCGGAGCGACGGTTTTCTCACTGGATATTGAATATTTTGAGGAGTTGTAGACATGAAAATGATCATCACGATTATTAAAGATAATGATACAGATGCCTTAACCAAGGCTCTGACTTCTGATGGTTTTCGCGTCACAACCATTGCTTCAACCGGCGGATTTTTGCGCAGCGGTGTGAGCACCCTCTTGTGCGGCGTGGAAGACGAACAGGTGAAAAAGGCAATTGACGTCATTCACAAGGTCTTTCCGCCCATGCCGGAATCCACTGAGAAACGCAGTACATTCTTCGTGATCAACGTGGCAGATTCGCAGCATTTTTAAAAATTAGTTTTTAATTTGTTGTTGCGAACCCTGGATAAATACCTTTATAAGCCAAATATTCAATTCAGGGTTCACAGCCAATAGGATATTTACTCGTGTCAGGGTGAAGCAATCCCCAATGTTGTAACATTTTTACATTTCTATGCGTTTTGGGTGGGTTCGTTCAGTGAACCCACCTTTTTTATGAATTGTAATGTTTAGTTGCCTGGAAAGAATTATCGTTTACGCTGACTTGCATTGGAATGGTATTCATTGAATTTGCGAACTTGACCTAATTTATTTCTATGTGCTTTGCAATCTGTTATTTATATTTAAGTCAAACCGAGAAAAATCCTTTCTATAATCCCATTTTATAAAATGGAGCCCTAAAAAAAGCTATTAAATGGATGTAACAATGCTAAAATTAAGTGAGTTCAGCCACAACCATCACCTTTCTGGGGTAATAACGGTTGACAAAAAAAGCAAACCAAAATTTTCGGCCAATATAATCAAGATTTGGAGAATCATTCCAAATTTCTATTTGCATTATTTTGCCAGGAGTTGGTGATGAAAAAATTTTACATGGTCGTTACGCTTATCATAGTAATTTCTGCTTGCTCATGTTCATCAGATCAGAAATTATTCAGCGGTACCGCGACAGCAAATCCGACCCTAACCTTTACAAAGGTACCAACTGCCACCGAAACACAAACCGTTGAACCCACAAAAACACGGATGTTCACCCAAACTCCCACCCCTTTCCAAAATCTATATTGGATGGCCGGTGCGACAGATGCACAAAGCAAAGTGATGGATAAAGCCATTTTGGATTTTGTTAATGCGGTGAAAAAAGATGATAAAGAGTTTGTTGCAGGAATGATGGTTTATCCTACTTGGTTGACAATTGATGATGAACCAACAAAAGTAACAAATAAAAATGAATTTATGAAGTACTACGACTCTGTTTTTACTGAAAACCTTAAGAATTCTTTAAGTCAATTAAAGCTTAATAATGATTATATCTTTGCCACCTATCGAGGAATTTGCTTGATGCACGATGATGAAAAAGGTCTATTCCAAATCTGGTTCAGTAGTGAATACGATGGCAAAATAACCTGGATCACATATGGTGATTATACTAAAAAGAATCCGGTTACCGCTATTCCCACATATACATTAGTTCCGACAAAAACGCCTCAACCACCTGGAGTGTTAATTGTTCAATCATCACCTACCCCAACAATTACTCCGTATTGGTTTACTTTATCCGATAAAAATGAAAAGTCATATTCAACATATTATGGTATATGGATAATTACCCGGTATGAGTATCGTGGGTCTTCAGCGTTCGGGACAAATGAATTTGCGGATTCCCAAATTGGTAAGAAAATCGAATTATTGGCAAATGAAATTACTGTAGATAAAGACTTTTTATGGTTTTCAAAAACTTCTTATAAAAACGCCTCATATGGGTGGGCAGATGAAAATGATTTTATAAATGGTGGGTGGCAAGTACTATTACCTGATGAGAATCCCGATAAGCATCAAGGCCTTTTATTTCTAGATTTTTACTATAATAATGGGTATGCTTTAACAGGCATGGAAGTTTCCAAGACTGGCAGATTAGTCATTTTTGACGATGGGTATTGGTTCTTCCTCGATAAAGTAATGGAGCCGTAATCATTTGGTCGTGTTGGTATTTTGAAAACTGCATTTTTTTATTTAAACCTCAAAATGATTAAAAGGAGTTTTAGTCAGTAGGGTGCATCCCGGGTTTTGGGATGCACCTCAACTATTAAAAACAAAAATAATATGGTGGGTTGAACACCTGATGCAAAAACATTTGGTGAGAATAGGACCAAAATGTCCAAAATGGTGCATCCCACCGAACAGGATGCACCCTACCTTTGGCTTATTCTTCAAACTCTTCCACATGATAAATGGATACTTCAAGCAGCTTGCGCTTCCACAGATCCGCGGATGAGCCCATCTTGACGCACAGGTGAGAAAGGAATTCCTCAGGCACCGGTAGTTGCTGCCACACCTGCGGAAGGAACGTGGCGCGTCTGAATCCGTCTTTGAGGATCACACCGTCCATATTCGGTTTCAGTAATCCAGGCAGGTCGCCGGGGTTTTGATATTTGAGAGGGAAAGAAGGCGTTAGCCTTGAGATTTCAATATGCAATTTTGGAATTTCGGCTTTTGTCACTGGCGGAAAGCGGAAATCTTCAAGCGCTGCCTGGCGGGCATGGTCGCGCACATCTTCCACCAGACTTTGGTAGGCTTCCAGCGACCCAATACAGCCTCGCAGATCGCCATCCAGGGTGAGGGTCACAAAGGATGCACCTTTTTGGCTTAATCCTTCAGTTAGATCGGCATCATCCCACATGGGAAGTGGCTGCTGGTTGACAGCTTTGATAATCGTCTGTCGCGCCAAAGATAATAGAAAGTTTTTTTCCTGGTCTGAAAGTGTATTTTCCATCATAACTCCAGTTGGTGATAATTGCGGTTGCCATATACCAAGGCCGTGCTTTTGTCTTCCTTTCGAGCTTCGAGTACTTCGCCAACGAACAGGGTTGAGTTTGGCATGTCGTATTGATGGATCACCCGGCAGGCTAATTGTCCCATTCCATCTGCGATCACCGGGATGTTTGCTGCCATATGCAGAACGGATAGTCCGCTCATGCGGTCACCCTCGTCGGGGATAACCCCCGCAAAACGATCCGCAATAATCTGTTGATCTGCTGCCAGAAGGGTCACACCAAACAAACCGGTTTGAGTCACCATTTTGTGGGTGCGGGTTTGAGTGGCAAGCGTCACTACAATGCGCGGCGGATCAATGGACACAGAAACGAGCGAGCCAACGGTCATGCCGTGGATTTTTCCTTCATATTCAGCCGTGACCACCGAGACTCCGGTCACCCAATGCCGCATTACTTCTCTTAGTTCTTCCATTATTTACTCATCATCCGATGTTGAATCCACACGACCTATATTCTTGTATAAAAAAGTTATACTTTGTCCGCTAATCGAAGTCAAGCACAATTTATTGGATAAATTTGGACTTTGGCATAAACCTTGCTATAATTCTTGAAGATTATGTCTATTTATGATATCTCCAGTCAATACCCTGATGGTGATGAACCGGAAGTGGAACCAACTGCTTCAAGTTCAATAGGTTCAAACACACCTAAACCTGCCCCATCCCCCAAAGGGAAGTTCAGCATGTTTTCGGGTATCCAAACCATTCTCACCTATGCTTTCTTGTTGGCTACATTGTTCACACTTTTTACGCCAGATAACCTTTTCTCGGGTCAGATGCTGACACGTGTGTTTGAAGCATGGCAGGCCAACCCCACCACCATGGCGCCGGTTTCTACTGCCGTGGTCAGCGCCGAAATAAACCGAATTGGTATTGTTTCAGGCCATTGGAAGAACGATTCCGGCTCGTTGTGTTCAAATGGCTTGACCGAAGAACAGGTGAACCTGCGAATAGCCAGTCTGGTGCAGCAGAAACTTACCTCTGAGGGTTTCCAGGTGGATCTCCTCGAAGAGTTTGATTCCCGTTTGTCACAATATAAGGCCATTGCATTGGTTTCAATCCACGCGGATTCCTGTGATTTTATCAATGATGCTGCCACGGGCTACAAAGTGGCTGCTGCTTTAGACAGTGCTTATCCTGAAAAAGCCACACGTCTGACCTCCTGCCTGGTGGATCGTTATGGCAAAGACACCGGCCTTCAATTCAAGACCAACACTACCATTGACATGACTTCTTATCATGCCTTTGGTGAGATCAACACTGAAACTACCGCTGCTATTATTGAAACAGGCTACCTCAATCTTGATCAACAGATCCTGACGCAGAAACCGGATGTAATAGCTCAAGGTATTGTCGACGGATTATTGTGTTTTATTCGTAATGAGAATGTGACTCCCATACAGACTAGCCAGACAGAGATTCCCACACAGGCAAGCCCATGAGCGATCAAACTGCATATCAACTTAGACTTGCACTTGTAAATGCCCAAATTGCGCTCCAGCAGAAGAACAAAATGGAAGCAAGACGTTGGGCAGCTGAAGCGTTAAAGCTCGCTCCTGAAAGTGAAGAGGCCTGGCTTATCTTCGCGGCTATCTCAAGCCCTTCAGCCAGCGTGGCTTACCTGCAAAAGGTTCTTCAGATTAATCCAAAAAATGAACGGGCAGCCAAAGGTCTGAAATGGGCTCAGTCGCGTATGGAAGAATTCCGCGCACAGACACCCGTTATACAGGTGGTTGCTATTCCTTCGGTAAAACCAGAAGTGATACCGGTTGAAGCACCCGTGACAGAACGGGAGTTCATTGCTGAACCTTCAGTTATTGAGCCGGAGATTGTTGCTGAAACTCCAATTCAAGAACCTGAGATCATAGCTGAACCTACTCCAGTCGAACCAGAGAGCGTGGTTGAATCTCTAATTATTGAACCTGAAAGTACCAGTGTACCTCTGGTCGTTAATCCTGAAGAGGTTGTTGATTCTTCACCGGTGGAACCTGATTGGGCAGCACTTGAAGCTCTGGGAGCCGAAGAAAAATGGAATTCAACTGAACAACCTGCTTTGGATGCAGAAAAAGCTGTTGAACCTCCTCCTCTTGAGCCAGATTGGGCTGCTCTTGATGCCCTGGGATCGGAACCAGATTGGAATGCAGTTGAACCTCCAGTCTTGCCACTTGATCAATCTGAAGTGCCTCCAACACTTAATCTTGACAAGGATGTTGAATCATTAGCCCCTGAACCAGATTGGACCGCACTTCAATCTTTGGTTTCTGAAACAGATTCGAATGTTGTTGAACCTCCCGTTCTCCCATTTGATACAACGGAAGAACCTCCAACCCTTGAATCAGACTGGAAACCCATCGAAATTGAATCTTCGGAACCTGACAGGATTAGCCAGACTCTGTTTAACGAGGATGATTCCGAACCCATTGATATTATGGCCCGTATCCAGGAGGGTGAGGCAGATCGGCAGCAGGCGCTTATCTCCGAATTCA
>PNNU01000027.1 GCA_013824385.1 Anaerolinea sp. | reverse complement strand
ACTGGGTGAAAACCAAACTTGACAACACCCGTATGTTTTCAGGTTGAAAAGGTGTTCTTATTCGTTTATTTGATTAATTGACGCAGATAGAATCAATTGTCACGATTCTTTATTACTTTTGACTCTTTGCCTGAAATTTCTTAAGCTCCAAAAAAAATCATACTTCTAAGCTTTTTCCCTGCTCAACACATTTAATATCTGAACAGCGCGATGGGCATAAGTGTGGCGTTTTAGAACAGCCTGATATCCTTTCAAAGCCCAGTCAGCCCGATCAATTTTCCCAGCCAATAAATCTCTGACGAGTTGGTGAAAATGCTCAGGGTTTTCTGCTTGCAGCAATTCATCAGGTGCGAAAATTTCTCGTAAAGCTGGGTTTTGATCAGCGATGCAAAACCCGGCACAGGCAGGTGCTTTGAGGTAGCGTTCAGTGATTTCCGCCATCATCCAACCCCATGGGCTTGTTACTAAAGGGATCAACCCGGCTGAGGAATATAATTGGCGCTCCCCCTGCTCGTCCAGTCTTCCGGCGTAGTTTTTATATGGCCATACCATGTATCCAAAAGGAACCAAAATATCTTCCCAAGGGCGCAAATATAGATCAAATGCTTGTGCTTTTTCTGGCCAATAGCGACCAACATATGCCATTTTGATATGTCCAAAGCGATCCGGTGATGGATCTGGAAAATAACGAGATGTGTCAGCTGCAGGGTAGATGGTTTCCCAGTGGAAACCATCATCGATCCAACCCTGAAACCATTCCATACCAGCCACCCCGTTTGCATTCCAAACAAATTTAGGTTCTGCCATGACAATTTTTCCGTACGAACTTAACCAAACTTCTCTGTCTTTATCATCCTTCGCTCCAAGTACTTTTTGCTCTAACATTTTATTTGCACGTGGGTGAAGGCTAACCAAAACAAATAAATCAACATTCCGTAATTTCCTTGAATCGCTATAAGTGAGTTGATTAACCTCATAAGTTGTCATAAAAACAGCTGGGTTATCATGTAATTCTATTTCTTTCATAAGTTGATCTATGGAGATCAGTTTCGCTGTACCACATTCACTTGCCCAGCTCCGTGCAAGACCAATATGCATTAGCGTTGCAGTATTAAATAAATCTTGGTGAAAAAATTTTCCGCATACAATCAACAGCATTTTCTTGGAATCTGGATGTTCAGCCTTGAATAATGGCCTTGGAATATAGGCCGTTGGCGCTGGCTTGAAAAGCATAGTTCTAGCTTTTCTTAATATTTTTTTTATTTTAGTTTGAAGCATAATTAATCCTTAATTCTTTTTTATTTGTTATAAAATTGCTAATCTAGTCATGATTCTAGTAATTGATAATCATCTGTAGTTTCCATCCATTCAGCATCTGGCCGAACGAAACCTTCCGGACGCTGCGAAGGCAAAGGAATCAAGTTTTGGTAAACAGATTCTAAAATTTGAAACACTAAAGCTTGATGAATTATATCTCCTGAAAAACCACCTGAAAGTGCATAGATCATTAAACTATATTGCCCAGGCAATAAATGATAGTGTTTTATTGAAATGTTTATCCGCAAAGGCTGGAGGGGATCAATGGAATAACTCACTCCATAATCAGCCGCTCTGACCGAACAAATAAGGTCATCGAGCGGAGAACGAATTCCAATCCCAATGTTCAGGTCGTCAAATTTTTTATTGGAAATCAATTCTAGATGAATTGTAAATGGTTCTAAAAATTTAAAACTTGCTGTACATTGATGAGCCGAATTGATCAATGCACATTTAGAAAAACTCAAATCTCCTCTATGCCGGCGCTGCCAGGATGGCATCGGCAAGTTTAAAAGATTCGAACGAAATCCAATCAATTGAAAATTATTAGAGACATATTGATCGATCATTGAGTGGACATCACCATCGTTGGTCAATTTCCCCTTCTCCATAATAGTAGCCCGACTACATAAACTTTGGACAGATCCTAAATTATGGCTGACAAACAGCACCGTACGTCCCTCTTTAGCTACATCCCCCATCTTACCAATGCACTTTTTCTGAAAATCGCGATCCCCAACTGCCAACACTTCATCCACAATCAGTATCTCCGAATTCAAGTGGGCAGCCACTGCAAATGCAAGGCGCACGTACATTCCGCTGGAGAAGCGTTTGACTGGCGTATCAATGAATTTTTCCACTTCAGCAAAGGCTGCGATTTCATCAAACTTTCGTCGTACTTCCTCTTTAGTCATGCCCAGGATGGCGCCGTTCAGGTAGATATTTTCACGCCCGGTCAGATCAGGGTGGAATCCTGTGCCTACCTCAAGCAGGCTGGTAATACGACCTTTCACCTTGACACAACCACTGGTGGGTGCAGTGACGCGCGAGAGGATCTTCAGTAATGTGCTCTTACCGGCTCCATTGCGACCGATGATGCCCAGCACTTCGCCCTGATTAACAGTAAAGCTGACATTCTTAAGCGCCCATATTATCTCACCGTCTCTGTTGCCATGATCTTTTTGACCGATTTTGAGCATTGGATTGGGCTTACCCCGCATTTTAGCCCACCATACATTCAAATCGCGCGAGAGAGTGCCAGTTCCGATCTGGCCAAGGCTGTAGGCTTTACTTAGATTTTCAACAGATATGACGATGGGTGTATTAATGGGTCGAATTCCTTTTCGTACTTTTTAGAATTTAGAAGGTAGCGAGGGTGTCGTTTTTTATATTCTTGAACAAAAGAATTTAACTTGAAGATCTATGAATCAACACTGTTTATAGGATACTTTCATAATACTGAATTGTTTCACCGATTCCGGCTTCAAGTTGCGTAAATTTAAAATCCGGAAATTTCTGCCGAAACAATTGATCATCCATAACCTTTTTTGGTGATCCATCCTGATATTTGGTGTTGTAAACTATTTTTCCATTGTAATGAACCTTCTCTTTGATGATATCGATAAGTTCATTGACAGTTTCGCCATGATTTTGAGCTAAATTGATCGGGTCAAGAAAAAGTTCGTTTCTATTGATAACTTGATTAACCAGTTGTGCAAAATCTCGAACATAGAGCCATTCACGGATTGGTTTTCCTGTCCCCCAAATTTCAATTTCTGGTTCGTCATACTTTACCGCTTTTACGAACTTAATGATCAATGCGTTTAGGGCGTGGGTTTTATTTGGGTTTGTACTGTCAAATGGTCCATACATATTTGGCACAATAAGATTAGCGGAACGAACGCCGTATTGTTCAAAATAGCATTTTGAAAATACCCACATCATCCGACGTGTACTTCCATATGAAAGCACAGATGGATGAATTGGTCCATCCCAGAAACCACTCTCTTGGTAATGGTCCATTACACCAGGATAACCACAATTGGCGATGGGATTGATCACAACCACCTGTCTCATTTGCTGAGCGATTTTATAGGTATTTAATATTATTCTCATATTGACATCAAGGACATCGGCCGCGAAATCAGTCACATAGTTAATACTTCCCACTAACGCTGCACAATTGATTATGTAATCGGGATGGAAAGCATCCAATTTCGCCCAGGCAGCAGGCAGATCCAACAAATCACAACCAGTGGTTCTGCTGAAAACTCCTACCTTATATCCATTATTTTCTAACATGTTGCGAACGTTGATTCCGGCAAAACCGGTTCCGCCAAGAACAGCAACACGAATTGGCAATTTTTTCATTAATAAATCTCCGAGTCAGAAAGTGTTATAAACCAGTTCTTAGGATCTTTTAGCCAAATATACGTTTGATCAAGAGGCTTATAGCAAAAATCCCTGATTTGTTCTGTATCTCCGAACCCAATGGTGTGCCCAATATCATCCAGAATAGTATTGGTTTGTAACCATGTAGTTGCTTCTTTAATACCTTGTTGATAAAAATGATCCAACGCAAATTCCAACATATTATTTAGTAAATTCGAATCGTCGTCAGACCATAGAATGTCAACAATATCTCCGAATGCATTTCCGGTCATTGGGTCATGAAATACTTTCAGAACAATATAGCCATAAATTTCTTCATTAAAATACACAGCATGAATAGAGTATTTGTAAACTGGACTATCAACCAAGCGCCAGTTTAAATATTGTTTGTCGCGTTTTGTAAATGTCAAGGAAGGGTGATTGCGGGAAAAAGCAGTTGAGATAATATTTACCCAATCATCAAAACAAGGAACTTTTCGAATATCAATACTCGTATTCATCTTCTTAGGTCGTGTTTTACAAGAACAGGTTATCATTTGGGTAATACGCACCCAGCCTTCGCTTGCCAACCATGCGTCCGCCCCTCGTTGATTTGGAAAAAGAAACAGACATTTCGCTCCACTTTGACGCGCGGCATTCTCAATTTCAAGGTTAAGACGTGAAAACGTTAAGCCAATACTTCTGTGTTTTGCACCAACCATCATATCCACAAGTAATGCGTTCCTAATTGGTAGATCATTATTAATTTTAAAAAGATTATAGCCACAAGCCCCAACTAACTCAGTTTGCTTGAAAGCAAAAAACAAAGTTGACTCGACTATATTATTGAAGAACCTCCAATAATAATAGGAATTTGAAATTTTTCGAGCGTAAATCGAATTGAACAGTTCCACAAATTTGGTGCTATCTTCCGGGGTGTTTGTTCCTGCAAGAACTGAATAGGAGCTTGTCCAATGTTTTATGCGATCTTCCAGTGCGCTTGAGCTCATGGTTCTATGCCTTTGCTCAATAATTTTTCTTCAATTGTCATAATCGTAATTTCTATCGATTTCATTTGTTCGATTTCTTCAGGCTCGAATTGTAAAGAATAGTATTGTTCAAGCGCAAGCACAAAGACCAAATGTTGTAATGAGTCCCAAGTCTCGATTGAATCAGTTGAAGACCGCATCGTTATTTCCTCTATTTTGATACTAAAAACGTCAGCTGCAATTTGCTTTACATTTTCAACGATACTTGTCGTAATCATTTATTATCTATAGCCCTCTCGCTTATGGTTATTTTATTCCAGTCTGGTGAATCAAAGGTTGATTCTTCTAAATTAAGGGACCACAAAACGCCTTGGTCCCGCCTCTCAACTTCTTGAAAACCATGCTGAGAATAAAAATTTTCACAAGGAATGTTCTTCTTAGTTGGCAGAAACCAACCTCGAAATTGCTTGATGTCAAGTTCGCATGCTTTATGAATCAAATACCATAAAAAGGATGTCTCTATCGTACGGCCAATCACACGACAACTGAGTAGCATGGTATCTATCTCAGCTATCTCACCCTCAATATGAAGAATGGCTACACCTACCAAACCGTTGTCACCGAATCTATCTTGAACCCGCAATGAATATATTTGCCAATCCGAACTTGCCGCCATCTCAGAGATCTGCTGATCGGTATAACGATGGGTTGTCAGATTAAATTGATTGGTCTTCTGAGTTAATTGTGCTACGCGAGTTAGTGTTTCCTTTGAAACGGGTGTAATCTCTAATTCCTGTTGAAGGGACCGATAAAAATCGCCCATTGATGCCGCACTTTGTTCCATTTCAGAGCGTTGACGTTGTTCAGCGTAATAGCGCCCGCGTTCACGATCTTCTTTGGATAAATCCAGACGTTCAAAAAAAGGGGAATCACGCAATGCTTGTGCGTACCCTGCTGGATTTGCTGGTAGGTCAATTACATTCACTTCAGGTAAGTCATTGCGTATTCGTTGTCGCTCGACTGGGTTATCGTCTAGAAACGCCAGAGTCTCGACGCCAATATTCAGCTCACCGGCAATTTCATGCAAATTTTGAACTTTATCGTTCCAGTTAATCCGCAGAGCCGCAAAATTCTTCAACTTTAAGATCATACCATGATGCTTTTCTATAACTTCCATTGCATCTGTGTAATTGTTCTTACTGCAAATGGCAAGGATGATGCCACGTTGGTAAAGGTCAAGTATGACCCGCTGCAAAGATTGATAAAAAACGCCTGGATATTCCTGGCTTAACGTAATACCAGTGAATCCATCTTCACCGATAACACCTCCCCAAAGTGTATTATCCAGGTCTACGACCAGTGCTTTTGAGATTTTCCCAGAAAGTGGCTGAATGAACCGCATCCATTCTTTTGCCATATTAACTAAATTGTTGGCAGAAATGGGCATGCGCATGGTCAGCCACTTGCGATCATCATGCCAGCCATTACGACCATAACGGGCGATCAAATTATCGTAATCAAGAATATATATTCCGGTTTGTTTACTCGCCATATTGTGCAGTTCTTGATTGATTTTTTGAATTGAATTAATCTGGGAATTTTCAATTTGATTGTCCAATATTCCTTGCGCAGGCATTACAGGCAATTCCAAATTATGAAGAATCAAATTTGCTTGGCTATGAGACCTGAATATATTAATAAGATTATGGAAGTCACTAACAACTTGTTCGATTATGTCCTGAACTTCTGTACCAGAAAGGTCAGAAAACTTTGTCCATAATTTTGGCGCAATATCTCGTGTCTGGATAGCAAGATTAACTGTGTCTGCCTTAAAACTGTACAGATTTCCGTTTTTGTCCAGTATTTCCTGTGTGTATGCGTTAAAGTCCCCTACTTGAACTGTCAGATCAATTCCATTGGTAAAGGCTAATGCCCGCAATATAGGTACGAGTGGCTCTACAGTGAATGACCTTAGAATAGCCAGCCGGTGTTTGACAAGGGGCAAATGAGAGCGAAGGCGTTCGTAACGTGGTAGGAGGTAACCTGCAGTTGACGATGAAGACTCTTGGCGCCAGAGATCACCTAACAGTAAGTTAGCTAATGACCAAGATTCTTGATCTATGAATTCGTCAATCTGTTGCCGTAAATCGCAATTCGCAACCACTAAAACCTCTTTACATGCAAATACCACCGGCAACTGGAATATCAGCGCCAGTGATATGTTGACTTGCTCGGGAGCAAAGGAATTGCACTGTGCCAGCAATGTCTTCTGCCAAAGCTATATTCCGGAGTGGAGTCTGCATTGCTTGCACTTTTCGTAATCTTTCTGGTATATCGGCAATTAAGTCAGTCTCAGTCATACCAGGTGAGACCATATTAACGCGGATCCCTTTCGGTCCTAACTCCACGGCTAAGGAACGCGTGAAGGACTTGAGCGCAGATTTAGCAAGTGTATATCCAGTCAAATTCACTGGAGGTACGCTCCACGTATAAATTGACCCGATATTGACGATATTACCCGATTTTTTTTCCAGCATCGCTGGGATAAAAACTTTGCAACAATTGAATGCCCCCCGTACTTGAACGTCAATATGCGATTGGATTTCATCCCAGCCCATCTCAAGAAATGATCGTGCTTGGACTGAACCGCTTGCATTATTAACAAGTATATTAATCGGTTGGCCATACTTTTGGAGTATTTGCTGTTGCATTTCAGATACAGCTTTCATGTCAATTACATCTGCCCGAATTGCAATTGCCTGACCACCATCACTTATTATGGATTGGCATACTTCTTCGGCTTGTACAGAGGATTTAGAATAATTTACAATGACCTGGGCACCTTCTTTTCCAAATGCTTTCGCGATGGCGGCCCCTATGCCGCGTGAAGAACCAGTAATTAGTATCACCTGTTCTGAGTCAGGCACGTCCTGTTGATTTTGCTGTTTTTTGCGTTCTTCCATTATCATTACTACTCCTTCACCGTCCATCACAATAACACCATGCTGATTAATTGCCTTGACCTCAACAGTTATCGTGTTTGTAGCCTGCGATTTATGTTGTACAGTAAGGCTTATCTCCAAATCATCCCCAATGAAAACAGGAACTCTCCATCGGAAACTTTGTTGACTCCACAATGCTCCCGCTCCTGGCAATTGCGTACCAATTAATGTTGATACATAACTCGCAATTATCATGCCATGTACAACGCGACGTTGATAAGTGGTGTGTCGTGCAAAATCATCTTCCATGTGAAGAGGGTTGTAATCACCCGAAAATTGAGCAAACGAATCTACAATTTCAGAAGTAATCTGTTTTTTTATATTTACTATTTGACCCACGTAGATATCATCAAACGATATCAAGGTTTATTCTTCTCATTAGCGGATATCCTGCATTGTGTTTGTAAGATGGTCGATTTTATATCTATAGAGAATTCATACAGAATGCTGAATTGTTACCAACCGGATTTAATCACTTGCGTTATTTTTTCTACGTCATTGGAGGTCAATCCCTCGTGAACAGGAATTGCCACCTGACGCTCATTAAACTCTGCCTGTCCGGGTAAATCGTTGCGTAAGCCTCCAAAAACTGAGTTGTGGTCAATCCGTAAGTGGACAACGGATGATGGAATGCCGAATTCCGCCAGTTTGCGGATAAAACCTTCCCTTCGCTCAACAAGCACAGTGAACAGCCAATAAGCTGATTCCCGGTCTGGGTCAATCTTGAGAAGCTGCAACCCGGGAATATTTTGAAATACTGCACGGTAGTGAGCTGCAATTTCGCGCCGGTACGATAGCCGTTGAGAAAAATCTTCCAGGTTGCCCAATCCAACTGCCGCCGCCAGATCATTCATGTGGTACTTGTAGCCGACTTCAGTGATATCATAGGCGCGCTCGCCAAGTATCGATGGCTGACTATTGACTCGGTCAATACCGAACCATCGTTTTGTAAAAGCGAGGTGAGCGTCATTTTCTTCCAGACAACATAACGCGCCACCATCTCCAGTTGTCAGATGTTTAATCGCTTGAAATGAAAAAACCGTAAATCGGGAAATTGCGCCTATCGGTTTTTCTTTATACGTGGCTCCAAGTGCGTGAGCAGCATCTTCAATCACAACTAGATCATGGTCTGAAGCAATTTTATTAATCTCATCCATATCACATGGATAGCCTCCCCAATGAACTGGCATGATTGCTTTAGTACGTGATGTTATTTTATTTTCGATAGAGGTTGGTGATATGTTTCCTGACAATGGATCAATATCTGCAAATACTGGAACTGCGCCTTGCATCAATATGACAAGTCCTGTTGCAACAAAAGTCTGAGCAGGCAATATTACTTCATCACCTAGGCCCACACTAGCAACGACCAATGCCAGATGTAAAGCAGATGTGCCGCTATTTACCGCAACTGGATTATTAAGCCTCAATTCTGCAGCCAATTTCGTTTCAAACTCTAATACTAATTTCCCTTCGCTGAGCCAACCGGATTCTAGAGTTTGGGTAACTAGTTTAATTGCCTGCATAGAAATATGTGTATTAAAAAAATCCATTATCGCCTTTCAACCTTTAGTTTTCCCGAAAGAAACTTGGTGAAAAAATTATAATTTTCCTATATAAAATAATTTTTCATATGGAATGTGAGTTTTTTCTTTCCCAACTACTACCTTCTGGAATAATGGTTTGAAATTTAATAAAAACTTATCTATTACTTTTCGATCCACAAGTAATGGATGCCCTGCTTCGAAATAATGCCCTTGTATTAATTGATTCACTTGTTGATAATCGTAATATTTGTCGTGAAAGACAAGTATTGTATTTGGTGAGGATATTTTCAAAATATTATCAAAAACCAAATTAATGTCATAACAGTGTTCAATAACATTGATAATAATAATTAGATCATATTTGCCGTCCGTTGGCATTTCTTCTATTGAGGTGGGGAAAATTGAACTAATAGGAATTTTCTTTTTAAGTACTGGGGGGATGTAAGGTTCGACCATCCGAATACCTTTTATTAAGAATCGATTTGAGGAGTTTATGGTTTCAATAATCCTACAGTTTAGCATTTGGGTGTCATAAGCTCGGTTAGGTAGCTTTAGGTATGATTCGATCAATGGGTCTAGTAAGGAGCAAGTTTTCACTCTACAAACTTGCCCAATTAGACGAAGATTTGTAAATGGTCCGCAACCAAGCTCAATTGCATGTTCAAAAGACAAACCCTTTAAACATGCATATTGATCAAAGTCCCCCATGTGTTGAATGTTGCGGTCACTTTGAGCGCCAACCCTTTTTTCCATCCACCCAATTTTTTCGAATTGTTGTGCAATTTTCCATCGTTCACGAGAAACCTGAATAATACCATTATCCTCGGTTAGAAATTTCGCATCTGAGTTTTTTTCTAATATTTCTTTCGCCGCTTCACCTTCAGAGATATTCCAATCTTCATCCACAAACCAATAATCTTCCATTTATAAATCCCTTTCTTTTAAAAGAATAGGATTATAAACCTATTAACTCGTCAAGGACGACCGACAACGAATTGCTATAAGCAGTACGCGAATGGTTTTTTTGGGCATAATCCCAAAAATAATACCTCAAGTCGTCCAATTCTTTATCAGACATATTAACTATCTCATTACATCTTTGCCTTATGTTTTCAATAAGCTCACGGTCAGTTGAACCAATAAGGGGTGCCCACGTATCATGAATTTCAAGGCCTGTGATCTCAGTCACCAATGGAATTAAACCATATTGAAGAGGTAAAACAACAGACCCTGCACATCCTTCAGATGCAGAAGGGTATACTACCGCGCAAGTGGTAGCCATAACCTCACGGAATTGATCTCCCAAAGGGTCAAGATGTCCCAAGTAGGTAATATTTCTGGCGTTTGCAATTTCTTTATCATAAACAGATAAGAAACCCTGGTTACCTTCACAAATAACAAGTTGAAGGTTAGGTTCTTTAAGAAAAGCTTCGATTACCAAATCAAGTCCCTTGTGAACCCATCCAGGTCCACCAAAATAAAGAAAACGATTACGAGCAATCTTCCAATTCTTACTATCAAGTTTCGAAGGAAAATCCACTGAGCTTTTCCAAATTTTTCGTATTTTCTCAGAATATGACCCGAATGTAGAGCGATTCATTTGATTCCCAAAAATACTGATCAAATTTGCATAACCCGGGGACATATTTGGTTCTATTAGCCTATCTGCTGATACACAAACACCTCGTCTCGAAAATAACCAATCATGCCGGATTAATTGTTCCTTATCATGAAAGAGCCAATGGCTACCTGTACAATAAAATAATTTTCTCGACGTTGGATTGGTTATTGACCATTTTGGAAGATTATTTCCTTCATCAATAATTAGATCATACTCTGATACATTCTTGATTAAATTCCCATTAGCTTTAAATATACAGTCAACAACATACCCTTTTTCAATGAGCTGACGAACCATTTCTCCAGATTCCCACCACATTTGGTGTCTTGAATAAACCTTGGATAATTTTTCCATTTTCGCAGGAAGAGTCGCCGGGTCCCACCCCTTTTTACCAACGTCCGGGTGTTGATTAAGGAAGCTGACAAACTGAGGAATATATGAAACCAAGCACCTACCCTTTGGATTCGAGATATTATATTTCCCAATGTCCCGAACCATATAATGATCCAATCGTATCTTTTTTCGATAAGGATCAAAGGCGTACCACAATTTTTGTACCATGCTATAGGATTTATCAACTAATTTATTCAACACTTTCCCTTTCGTATCTCATATTTATTTTTTTAATAATTTTCCATCTTGGGACGAAGGAGTAACTTCCAGAGTTGAAAAAGATTGGGGTTATATTCGAAGTTGGTATCGATCAATTCATAGAAGCATATTATCACGTTGAATGAGATTGTTCAGATTTAATCGTGCAGGTAAGCCATAAAAAGTAATAAAATGTGTTAAACGGTATCCATAAAAGTCTGTTCAACACGGTTAAACATAACGCTACCCAAAACAACTACCACGAGCATGAATCCAAAACTATAGATTAAATCTAGCGGGTGAACGGACCCCGCTCCCAGGAAGGCATACCGGAAGGTTTCGACAATGGAAGTCATTGGGTTGGCTCTGATCAACATTTGGAAACGTTCCGGGATAGATGAAGCAGGCCAAATGACTGGAGTTGCATACATCAAGAGGGTGACACCAAACTGCACCAAAAAGCGGAGGTCGCGGTATTTTGTGGTTAGTGCTGAAATTAATATTCCAAGTCCCAATCCTAACCCTGCCATTATAAGTAGTAAAAGAGGAAATGAGAGCATCCATATATTTGGTTGGATCGATGCGCCTCTTAACGCGAAGTAGCCTACAAACAATAAAAAAAGTACGAATTGGATTCCAAATGTAATCAAATTTGAGAGCAGGATCGAGACCGGCACCGCCATGCGTGGGAAATAAACCTTACCAAAAAGTGCGTTATTTTGCACAAAAGTGTTTGATGTTTTCACGAGGCATGACTCAAAGTAGGACCAGATCACAGTCCCAGACATATAGAATAAGAATTGAGGCAAACCGTCAGTTGGGAGTTCAGCGATTTGTCCGAAGATAAAGGTAAATGTAATAGTAGTGAGCAAAGGTTGAATAAGGTACCACAGCGGTCCGAGGATGGTCTGCTTGTAGGCTGCCACAAAATCGCGCCGCACAAAAAGCATCACGAGGTCACGGTACTTCCACAGCTCACCCAAGCGCAAATCCAACAGTCTGCGCTGCGGCTGGATGATCAGGTCCCAGGCGTCATCAGTTTTCAGGTTGAGTATTTTGTTTTTTATCATTTAGGTTTATTGGCTATTGTCAGGTAATTTCCGCGCTCCGCCCTTTCGACATCGAACCCATCGAAATCAATCCCCATTCATTGCTCCTTGGAATCCTACTTATTTCACAAGGAAGGCGTATTTCAAGTGTATCAACAAACCAGGTAAACTGACGTGTCTACACCTTGTGTTCGAGAACAAAAAATGATCGTATAGAATACAAACTGATCAGAATACCTGTATTCGCTGGAATAAAATAAGCAGTAATGTCATTTTAACAATAATTTCCTCATCCACCCTTAATAAATTTTATACCCTATATCCAGTGTGAGATAGAATTACTTGTTTGTTCAATCTAGTGATTTAATATTTAAATTCTATCACAGACAAATGGACAAATTCATGGTTTCTGCCATGTTTTAATCCCCAATCTGTTCACCATCATTTAATGGGATCCCTTAACACACCTCAAACACGGCTAATAATTCTCATATTGAAACGGTCTAGTGACAATATATACGGTGGTTATGCTAATAAGGAAAAATATGATATAATTAGAACAGAAGAACTAGTAGTTAAAACGGCCCTACAATGTGCGTCAACACAATGTAAGGCCTAACCATCCCCGTCGAGTAACCGGCAGGAACAGCTTCTGTGATTCTACCATGTGCCCGGCATACGCTGGGCACTTTTTAATGCGGGGAATTTCAAGAGGAGGATCAAATGCACGATACTAATATTAGAAATTCCGGTCATTCTTCAAACAACCAATCTTTAGATGTTTTGGTGAGAGTCGTGATAAACAGTCTACCAAGTCCACGCTCCAAACGGGTATACAACATGGCGATTCGCCATTTTGTAGATTACCTGGGAGTACAAAAGGGGTCAAACCTCGACAAACTCTTCCTGCAAACTTATATCGCATCAATGCAAGATGATGGTATCGGTGAGGGGAGCATCAACCTGCGTCTGGCTGCGATCCGCAAACTCAGCCGGGAGGCAGAGGAGCTTAAGATCTGGCCAGAGACTGTTGCTGCTGCTTTTACTTCTGTTAAAAACATTCCCCAGCGGGGGCACCGTACAGGTAACTGGCTCTCCCTTGAACAAGCCCAGCAGTTGATCAACACCCCGGATATCTCCACCTTGTATGGTTTACGCAATAGAGCAATGTTGGCTGTTTTGATTGGTTGTGGTCTTCGCCGACATGAATTAGTCAAATTAACACTCCCTCAATTGCAGATGAGAGAAGGTCGCTGGGTGATCGCTGATCTGGTGGGAAAACGCAATAGAATTCGCACAGTTACAATCCCGACCTGGGTAAAGCAATCGATTGATGTTTATCTCTACGCTACTAAAATCCGATCAGGACACCTCTTTCAAGCCATGACAAAAGGGGGACACATTTGCAGGGACAGTATTAGTGCTGAATCAGTGCGAGCCGTGGTTAAGATCTATGCCCGGCAGTGCGGCTTGTCGATTTCCCCTCATGACCTGCGGCGTACCTATGCCAAATTGGCTTTTAAGAATGGAGCCAAAATCGATCAGATCCAACTCAACCTGGGGCATGAGTCCCTGGCTACCACGCAGGTCTATCTCGGGACAGAACTGGATTTCAAAAAAGGTCCGGGAGATTTTCTAAATATAACAATTCAATAATCTATGTAATCAAAAATGAAAATCGATGAAATATGATAAATTATGATGTTGACTCAACCTAAAAGTCATTGTGGTTCAATGTAAAGTTGAAAATCATAAGCGAAAAACACAACTTTCTTTAAGGTTGCAAAGCGTTACCCCTGAATTTTACGCGCATTCTCGCGCATCTAAAGCAGAGAAAATTGATAAATTGGAAGACTCAAAAAGGTGGTATATACACAAGAGATTTTTAAGATAACTAGTGTTAAGGGACATTATCTGTGTATATCTACAATCTCACTACTTTTGGATTATTTTTCCCGAGCTTACCCAAGGCGTTGCGGGTATCCACGATCAATTTTGCGGCTTCCAGGATTCCGGGGTAGTCGTACACTTTGTGGTTGGTGACGATCACCACCACGTCCGCTGATTTCACTTCACTCATCAGATCTTTCACTGAGCTCATCTTCCAGCCATCGTGCTCAAATTCTGACACATAAGGATCATGGTATCGCACGTCACCACCCTTTTGCTTTAATAGATGGATAACATCCAGGGCAGGAGACTCGCGCAGATCATCAATATCCGGTTTATATGCCACCCCCAACACCAGGATCTTACTCTTCTTCACTGACTTCCCAACGTCATTCAGCGCATCTTGCACTTTCTGCACCGCAAATCTGGGCATGTTAGTATTGATCTCAGAGGCTAACTCAATAAATCGTGCATTATAGTTTAAGGATTTTAATTTCCATGAAAGATAGAGCGGGTCGATAGGAATGCAATGACCGCCCAATCCTGGACCCGGTGTAAATTTCATGAATCCAAAGGGCTTACTGGCAGCGGCATCGATCACTTCCCACACATCCAATTTCAATCGATCACAAATGATGGCTAATTCATTCACCAGACCAATGTTGATCATCCTGAACGTGTTCTCCAATAGCTTGGTCATCTCGGCTACTTCTGTGGAAGACACAGTTACGATGGTATCCAGTGCCTGGGCATATAAGGCAGTACAAACCTCTGAGCAGTTTTCGGTGATTCCGCCCATAACTTTTGGTGTGTTCTTGGTAGTCCAATCCGTTCGGCCAGGGTCTACGCGCTCAGGCGAAAAGGCAATAAAGATGTCCTCCCCAGCGGTTAAGCCACTCTGACTGACCAACCGAGGTAACACCATCTCGCGCGTTGTTCCGGGATAGGTCGAGGATTCAAGTACTACTACCATACCAGCATGCACGTATGGAGCCAGTCCTTCTGTGGCTGCAACAATGAACGACAGATCAGGATCTCCAGTCTTGCGCAATGGGGTGGGGACGCAGATGGAAATCGCATCCAAACTTGCGCAGACATTGAATTCAGTTGTGGCAGAGAGTTTCCCGGCTTTTACTAACTCAGCCACCTTCTCCGAAGGTACATCCATGATATAGCTCTCGCCCCTGTTTATGGTATCTACTTTACTCTGGACGGGATCCACACCAACAACCTCAAATCCAGCCTCAGCAAAGATCACAGCCAGGGGTAATCCCACATAACCTAAACCAAGAATGCCGATACGCGCTTTATTTGTTTGGA
>PNNU01000026.1 GCA_013824385.1 Anaerolinea sp. | reverse complement strand
CTCGAGGCTTTGCGTTGGCAAATGATTCTAAGGCGTTAGCGGGCATGAATCGGCGCTAATCTTCTTATCCCCAATATTACGGGACAATTTGGCAATAATGGTAGGGCAGTCACCTACCATAATGCCAGCAACTGAGATTTCTGCCGCAGGCCTTCCCCTGCTTGTGCGCCGAGTAGGCCTTCGCGAAGCACCCTGTGGGTCGGCAGCACCTACTCGACGGGAGGCCATCCGACAACGAATGCTCCGCTCCCAGGTTTCTTTACTACGAAGGGAAATTTGATTGCTAGAAAGCACGATGTTCTTGTGAAGAAAAACTTCTTTCTTCCGAAGATCATCAGCCCCGATCAGTGTAAATCGGCGTTCACACCTGCACTCCCGTAAGAACATTGGGATGAGTCTACTGCAAAAACTTGTTTAACCGCGAAGAGCGCAAAGAACGCGAAGGAAGTTCAAATACGCATTAAGAATGTTAATCTTTCCCGCAGATGATCTTGAAAAAAGAAAGTGGTTTTGCTTTTTCTTAGCGACCTTCGCGTGCTTCGCGGTGCAATGGCCTTTTTGCAGTGGGGTCTTGGGATGATATCGGGACAATGTGTCGTGCAACGCGAATTTGCCAGGGTTGAAGGTTGTATAGTTGCGAGTTGAAGGTTTGTAGGTTGCAGATTTGAAGGCTGAAAGAGACAGAGGAATGGGAGTGTGATCTCGTAAGGTAACTGACCCTACCATTGATAATTGGAGCAAAGAAGGGATAACACGGTAAGCAAAATATGAAAACAGCGCTGGTTTGTGGTGCAGGAGGCTTCATCGGCGGACACCCTTCGGCAGCCCTTCGACAAGCTCAGGGTGACAGCTCAGGGCAGGCCTGGTCAAAAAGCTCAAGTGGGAGGGGTATTGGGTGCGAGGGGTGGACATCAAGGAGCATGAATTTGCTCCGCCCCCCGTTCCCCCCAACATTGGGAGGGGCAGGTGGTGAGCATGGGGTGATGTTGGCTTGGTATATTATTTCGGATGTCGATCATGAAAGTTAGCATAGCGATTCTCTTTCTGGCAGGTGTCTGTATCTTAACAAGCAGTTGGGAGGCCATAAGCCAGGCCTGCACAATTAATATTGCCTATATTTCCCTAACCCGGGCTATTGTAAAACTGGACGATAATGCTGCATCTAAGTTCGAAGGTTGGGCCTGGAAGAATAAATATTCAATGCGAGAGAGTGATGCTTCAACTTATGGATTGGCGATGCTTTTAGCTCATCAGGCCAGTACCTTACCTGAGGATTGGCTACAGGGATGGAATAAAGACGGCTGTCGCTTGACGACAGATTCGGTGCGGAATGAAATGATCGAGTGGAAAGTGATTGAATCCTTTGCGCCAGATGACCTCCTGGCGATGATTGATTGCCTGGACGATCAAACAATTGCTCACTGGTTGATCTCTGCTGCTGAAAAACGGCCTATAGATGCGATGGTGTATATAGGGGAAATTAATCGTAGGGGATTCGTTCCTGTATTATCGCACGCCGATCGAATTTGGTTAGCAGCAGTCTATGGCGGTCTTGCAGACCAAACGCGCCGGGCTTGCAGTTCAACCGAAGAAGTGATGGCTTTAGTCAACAAATCATTGGAATTAGATCCGCTAAGCGAGAGAGCACTGATTGTCAAGGCACTCATGCTACGCTGTTCTGGGCAGTTGTTGGACGGTATCGCGTTGTTGAAGCAAGTTACAGCTCTCTATCCAAAATCTGTCTTTGCGTGGGAATGTCTGGCTGGTCTAAGGTTATCCGCTTTAGATTTTGAGGGGGCTGAAAGTGCAGCCCGCACATCAATCGGTTTAATACCTTCAGATAGTGGAAGTTGGGGGAAGAATCTGTTAGCAATTGCCCTCCTCAGACAAGGGCGTTGCGCTGAGGCGTTATATTATGCCCAGGTAACCGTCAGAGATTATCCGGAATATCCCAATCACCTGCTGACATTGGGAGATGTTTACTGGTGTTTGGGAGATCGGGAGCAAGCCTCTAGCGTATACCAACAATTGGAAGTGATTGATCCCGATTACGCTCCTTATGTGCATGAGCGTATTCAATCAACCAAGTGATGTGTGCACTTAGAAGTATGGAGTGAGGCGGCGATTCAGGATACGAAAGGACGCAGGCTTATGCAATCACAGCTATGTGAAATAATTAATTGGAATGATCAACCCCTGGTATATATCATTCGGCCAAATCCGTTACCTGACCAAACTACTTTTATCACGCCACCGGAGTTTAAACAACAAGTGGGTTTTGTAGTTTACCCGGCAGGTGGGGAAGTCAAGCGGCATTTGCATCTACCTCTGGAAAGACACCTGATTGGCACCTCAGAAGTATTAATTGTTCGACAGGGGCATTGCTTGATGGATATATATAACGATGATCGCGAATTAGTCTCTACTCATGAACTAAGAACAGGCGATGTAATGCTCATGGTAGGCGGGGGACATGGTTTCCGTATGTTGGAGGACACGATTTTCCTTGAAGTAAAACAGGGACCCTTCCTGCCAGTGACAGAAAAGGAGCATTTCTAACATGATCCCGGTAAACGAGCCTTTGCTAGGCGAGCGTGAGCTCGAATACGTGACAGAATGCATCCGCACTGGTTGGATCTCTTCCGCCGGGCGATTTATCGAGGAGTTCGAGGCGAAGTGGGCTGCCTATTGTGGGATGAAATATGGTATCGCGGTCAGCAATGGCACAACTGCTTTGCAGGTGGCAGTTGGCTGCCTCGAGCTGAAGCCCGGCGACGAAGTCATCATGCCTTCTTTCACCATCATTTCCTGCGCGCTGGCCATCGTGGAGCGCGGCCTCGTGCCTGTACTGGTGGATAGCGATCCTCGCACCTGGTGCATGGACATGTCACAGGTAGAGGCTAGGATCACCAACCGGACACGTGCCATCATGCCGGTTCATATCTACGGCCACCCGGTGGATATGGACCCGTTGCTGGAGCTTACGAAAAAGCACAACCTCGTGGTGGTTGAAGATGCCGCCGAAGTGCACGGAGCTGAATACCTCAGTGGCAGAAATGGTGCAAGTCCATCCTGGAAGCGTTGCGGCGGCATGGGGCACATCAGCGCCTTCAGTTTCTATGCCAACAAACTCATTACCACTGGCGAGGGCGGCATGGTGCTGACCAGCGATCCGGTCTATGCCGAAAGGGCGCGCAGTCTGCGAAACCTGTGTTTCCGACCTGAGAAGCGTTTTTATCACACAGAACTTGGCTACAACTATCGCATGACCAACATGCAGGCCGCGCTGGGGCTGGCGCAACTGGAGCGCTTCGAACAAATCATCGCAAAAAAGCGCTGGATGGGAGCGGCGTACACGGAACGCCTGCAGGGCATCCCAGGTACGCAATTGCCCGTCGAAGAATCATGGGCGAAGCAAGTCTATTGGATGTATGGGCTGGTGCTCGATGAATCCAGAGGCATGGACGCGGTGGAATTTGCCTGCCGCCTGGAGGCACTGGGCGTGCAGACGCGCCCCTTCTTCCTCGGTATGCACGAACAACCCGTCTTTTGGGAGCGCGGTTTGTTCAAAGGCGAGCATTATCCCATCGCTGAACGCATCGCCAAACAAGGGCTTTATCTCCCGTCTGGCTTGGCTTTGACTGATGCACAGATGGAAGAAACCTGCAAGGCAGTGAGAAAGATCTTATCCTGAGCATATCTGCCTCTGGTGATCCCATGAGCCCCACAAACATTAACTGCTCGGTTGTCATTCGAGCCTATAATGAAGAGAAACATATCGGGTGTTTGCTGGAGGGGATTCAACGTCAAACTGTCAAAGACACGGAGATTATCCTCGTAGATTCTGGCTCGACCGATAATACTGTTTCCGTAGCTAGATCTTTCGGTGCGCGGATCATAAGGATTGCCCCCGAAGAATTTACTTTCGGACGGTCGCTCAACTTTGGGGTACGCGCCGCGGCGCATGAGTTGGTTGTCATTGCCAGCGCGCATGTTTATCCTGTCTATCCTGACTGGCTGGAGACCCTGCTTCGCCCATTTGAAGATCCGCAAATTGGATTGACCTACGGCAAGCAAAGCGGACCCGAATCTGCGAGATTTTCTGAACAACAAATTTTTCACCAATGGTATCCCAATGTAAGCGAGTCGAGACAGGAAACTACCTTTTGCAATAATGCCAATGCTGCCATCCGAAAAAGCTTATGGGAAGAGAATCACTATAGCGAGACTCTAACAGGTCTGGAGGATCTGGCATGGGCGCAGTGGGCAAAGAAGGAGGGGTATATTATCGCGTATATGTCTGAGGCGGAGGTTATACATGTGCATAACGAGACGCCGCGCGACGTTTATAACCGTTACCGCCGTGAGGCAATGGCGTTCAAGCAAATTTACGCTGAAGCGCATTTCAATTTGTATGATTTTGCGCGTTTGACAGGGATGAACATTATTAACGATCTATGGCATGCGGCGCGCGAGCGCGTATTGTGGAGGAACCTCACTTCAATATTTTGGTTTCGCTATATGCAATTCCATGGCACACGCATGGGATATCGCGAAGCGGGCGCCCTCACGCCACAGCTCCGCGAGGTATTTTATTATCCCCGCCGACGAAAACCAAAGGTTGGAGTGGCCAGGAGTATCAAGCCGATCCCATATGGTAAGTAAGCGGAATACTACCATAACCCTGTTGATTATCTAGGAAGATTGTTTTCACCAGAAAATTATGGCATGGTGAGCATCGCCAAACAGGGGCTTTACCTGCCGTCCGGACAGGCTTTTACAGAGGCGTAGTTGGAAGAAGTCTGCAATGAGGTGAGAAAGGATTTGTTATGAGTGACGCTGTTTTCAAACAGGCATATGCAGATCAGTACGATCTCCTTTATAAAGACAAGGATTATGAATCCGAATGTGACTTGCTTGAACAGGCTTTCCAGCGGTACAGCAAAGAACCCGTTCGAACCATCTTGGATTTAGGCTGCGGCACAGGAAATCATTCCATTCCTCTAGCCCGGCGTGGATATCAAGTGCATGGCGTGGACTTATCTGAAAACATGTTGTCTCATGCTGTTGAAAAAGCACAAAAAGAAACAACAAAATATCCTAGCGTTTTTTCACAGGGAGATGTCCGCAGTGTTGATTTGGGAAATCAATTTGACGCCGTCTTGATGATGTTCGCTGTATTGGGCTACCAATTAACCAACGAAGATGTGCTTGCCGCCCTCCGCACCGTGCGCAAACACCTCAAACCGGACGGACTATTCATCTTCGATGTCTGGTATGGCCCAGCAGTTTTAGCAATTCGTCCGAGCGATCGAGTTAAGGTTATCCCTACTGAGGATGGTAAGGCCATTCGAGCTGCCTCGGGATCACTGGATGTATACTGTCATCTGGCAACCATTCATTACAATGTCTGGCGGATTACCGGGCGGCAGGTGGTGAGCGAAAGCGAAGAGAGACACCAGATGCGTTATTTCTTTGCTCAAGAATTAGCCCTGTTTATGCAACAGGCAGGATTAGAATTGGTAGCCATGCGTTCCTTTAATAATTGGGAAATGGCGCCTGATGAAAGCAGTTGGAATGTGTGGGCGGTTGCCAGATAAACTAGGAAGTACCACTGCTTGGCGATGGTTCCCCTTCAGATTCTTATCGCGATCAGGCGTTTTGCCAAAAATGGCGCGATAACGCAAGAGAATCTTGCCCGTCCCGCCGTGTCCGTTGAGCCATAGAAGGAGAAGGAAATTAACATGCATACATCAATACGTAGAGTTTTGGGTAAAATTGGAAACGCGTTATTCGGAGATCTCAAGCGTGACCTTGATCACAGTTCTTCAAAAGAAGCACAGTTGGTTTTGTACCACACTTGGAGAGATATGGCATCTCGAGGAATAGTCCCAAGCTTCTCAGATGTGGGTTTCCGTTGCCACTCACAATTTGAAGAAGATGGTATATTACTCTTCATTTTCGCGCTAATCGGGACAACGAACAAGAAAACAATAGAAATTTGTGCGGGAAATGGGATCGAATGTATGAGTACTAATTTAATTTTGAATCACGGGTGGTGGGGTTATCTCTTTGACGGAAACGAGAATAATGTTGAGCGGGGGCGGGTTTTCTTTCGCAATGCGAAAGACACGTTTTTGTATCCCCCAAAGTTCACTCATGCGTGGATTACTGCAGAGAACGTGGACGATGTAATTTGCAAAGCTGGCGTCGCTGGAGACATAGACCTATTGTCACTCGACATTGATGGAATGGACTATTGGGTATGGAAAGCTATTCAGCGGATTCGCCCTAGAGTGGTTGTTTGTGAAACTCACAACGTAATTGCCGCTGATGATGCACTCACAGTACCTTATGATCCTAACTTCGTGATTACAACACATGATTATCACAGTGCGTCTCTGGCCGCTATGACGAAACTCGCAGATGAAAAGGGATACCGCTTGGTCGGCACAAACCGTTACGGATTCAATGCGTTTTTCATCTTGAAGGAAATCGCCGCGGATATTCTTCCAAGTGTAACTCCTGCTCAATGCCTTCAAGATCCATATACGCTCGAAGTACGTTCTGCCAGATGGCCCAATGTCAAGAATATGAATTGGGTAAGAGTATGAATGGCTAACTTGGAATACATTAATAGTAGCGAGCTAGGAAAAAAAGATGGACCTCGAAGAAATTCATAACAAGGATTTACCTTTTAACGTCTATGAACCTACCCACGGTTGGTTATCCCTCAAGCTTGGTGAACTATGGCATTATCGTGAACTGCTCTACTTTCTCACCTTGCGGGACATCAAGATTCGTTATAAGCAGACGGCCTTGGGAGTAGCCTGGGCCGTCCTCCAGCCATTGATTACCATGGTGATCTTTAGTGTCATCTTTGGCCAGCTTGCCAAACTACCCTCGGATGGAATCCCTTACCCGGTCTTCAGCTACGCTGCCCTGTTACCCTGGCAGTTGTTCGCAGGTGCTCTACAGCGGGCCGGGGTCAGTCTGGTGGGCAACAGCAACCTGATCACCAAGGTGTATTTTCCGCGCCTGGTGATCCCCATGTCGGCAGTAGCGGCTGGGCTGGTTGATTTTGGAATTTCATTTATTGTTTTGTTGGGCTTGATGCTTTACTATCGGATCATGCCGACTTGGGCGATTTTAACGATCCCACTTTTTGCATTGCTGGCAGTGTTAACAGCCTTGGCCGTCAGCCTCTGGCTTTCAGCGCTCAATGTGCAGTATCGCGATGTTCAGTATATGATCCCCTTTCTCATCCAGGCCTGGATGTACGCTTCCCCGGTGGCCTACTCGGCGGGATTGATCCCCACCGGTATATGGCGCATAATTTACGGACTTAATCCCCTGGCGGGTGTGATCCAGGGCTTCCGCTGGGCGCTGCTGGGCGGCAACCCGCCGGGCGAGCTTATGGCTATATCGGTGGTGATTGTTTTTGTTTTACTGGTCAGCGGTTTGTATTATTTCAGGCGCATGGAAAAGACCTTCGCGGACGTGGTATAGCCATGAGTGATATTGCGATCAAGGTTGAAAACCTGGGCAAGCGTTACCGGATTGGTGCTCAACAGGAGCGCTACAAGACATTGCGTGAAAGCCTGATGGGAGCAGTCATTGGCCCTCTCCGCCACCTGCGCAATCTGCAATCCGCAATCCGCAATCCGCAATCCAATTTCATTTGGGCATTGAAGAATATCTCTTTCGAGGTCAAGCAAGGTGATGTGGTGGGAATTATAGGGCGGAATGGGGCCGGCAAGAGCACATTGCTGAAGGTACTTTCTCATATTACGGAGCCGACGGAGGGGCGAGTTGCGTTACGCGGCCGGGTAGGCAGCCTGTTGGAAGTGGGTACAGGCTTTCACCCTGAACTGACCGGGCGCGAGAATATTTACCTGAACGGCGCAATTTTGGGGATGAGGCGCTCCGAAATCGAGCGCAGGTTTGATGAGATTGTGGCTTTTGCTGAGATCGAGAGATTTCTTGACACCCCTGTCAAGCGTTATTCCAGCGGGATGTATGTGCGTCTGGCATTTGCTGTGGCAGCGCACCTGGAACCGGAGATTTTGCTGGTGGATGAGGTGCTGGCTGTGGGGGATGCGGAGTTCCAGAATAAATGCCTAGGGAAGATGGGAGATGTAGCTAAACAAGGCCGAGTTGTGTTATTTGTCAGCCACAATCTTCAGGCGATCACCTCTTTATGCTGGAAAGGCATTTTGTTATTGGAAGGGCAAATGCTATACGATGGTTCTGCAAGAGAAGCCGTAAGCCGGTATGTTCTCAAATCCAGTGATGACCAAGTTTTAGAGCAGGAAATTGAAAACAAGCCTAGACGTTCGGGCGAGGGCAAAACCGTCCGATTAACCAGGATATCTTTATCTTTCCCAAACAATTCCGCACAAATATGGGAACCATTAAAGTTTGACTTGCGTTATAAATGTCTGATGCCAAATTACACTTTTAGCTTGAGCGTGGAGGTCTGGCGCATGGATGGGTCGTGCGCTTTCACAACGGACAGCGAAGATGATTGCATGGTTTTGAATATGGGAAGTGGAATGGATGGAATGGCTTCTGTTTTAGTGCCTAATCCCAACTTGGCGCCTGATCGCTATGTTGTTCGAGCTGTGGCCCGCAGCGGCGGCAGAGTGATTGATTGGATTGATGAAGCATTGACTTTTGACGTTCTTGGAAAAGATCGAACATCAATCAGGGTTTCAGAAAGACACCTTGGAAACCGGGCTCGCGGCCACTGGGAAATTTTAAAATTATGACTAAATTCAAAGTATTTTTTGAGAAAGTAATTGTAGCAGGAGTTAAGTCTGTCCAAAAATTAGTGGATGATGTTTCTACGGATGAAAATATTCACCTGGTATCCCGCGCAATAACACCGGAGCAACTTCAGGATATCAAGGCGCGCCTGAACTATTATGTTCCGGGGCGAACTCTAACAACGCATTCGCACTTACCGCTCTTCGTAGCACTGAGCTCTCAACCTGCCCTGGTGTTTGGGGAATACAGTCTCTTTACTAAAAAATATGGATATTACCGAGGCGGTTTATTTGACATTGACCACCTAAAAAACCATCTAGCAGGATGGGCTTGGTTCTATCTTGCAGAATATTGTGCTAAAGAAAAAACGGATCTACCCCTATCCTTCCAGCGTTTTAAAAGTGCTATTGATTCGCTGCGGAAGCAGCATCTAGAAAAAGTCTATATATTTGGGACAGGTCCGTCCTTATCCAAAGCAGGAAAGATGGATTGGTCAGATGGGTATCGCATCGTTTGTAATACTATTGTGCGCGACCCGGATCTCTGGCATAAAATCAACCCTCATTTTATCGTTGCGGGCGATGCCATATATCATTTTAGTGATACAAAATTTGCCCGGGCATTCAGAAAAGATTTGGCCTTGCGTTTGTCAGAAACAAACACCTATTTTGTTTTTCCGGCGATGTTTTATAGTATCGTCAGGCGGGAAATGCGAGAATATGCTGATCGATTAATACCAATTCCGGATGGTACGCATACTACAGTTAATGTTGATCTATGTCAGGATTTTAATTTACCCAGGTTAGGGAATGTGTTACCCTGTTTGCTTTTACCACTAGGTTGCACTTTAGGCAAAGCGATTTTCCTTTGGGGATTTGATGGACGTGCTCCGACAGATCAATTGTTTTGGGCCAATTCAGCAAAGCATAGTTATCCAGAATTCCTTCCAGAACTTAAAGAGAATTTCCCAGCCTTTTTTGATCACTTTGTTCCGGCAAATAATCCCTCACAATACGTGAATACTGTTCACGGGGATGTGCTGGAAGAATGTTTACAATCTGCCGAGAAAGAAGGCTGGTATTTTGAAATGTTGCATAAAAGCTGGACGCCTACCTTGCAAAAACGCTGTAAAACCATTAATTGAAAGAGAAATTTCATTTTTATGAGAAAGTATGCAGAATATTCATTACGCAATAAAATCATCCAGATCATAGCGGTCATATCTGTTGTTGTTTTGCCTGTGATGGTTGGTTTTTTGATTCGAATTAACATAAAAATTGGTATTGTAATGATAGCATTGGTAGCCTTTTTCGTAGCATTAAGGTTTTTTAGTTTAGATATTGTTGTTTATATTATCGCATTGGCTTGGTGGCTTCCGATTAATGTAGCCCCATCCTTCCTCGGCCCTTTGGCGTATACTCTGAGGCTTCCTGAGGTGATTATATATATGGGATTACTGTTATTGCTCTTTTCAAATTTTAATAATAGTAGGCAGACCAAGCAAAATGTACTGCGAGACCCTATTTGGATTTTTCTCATATCACTTTTGTTGGGCGGGTTGATCGCGTCAGGCAATATTCTTACGCTACCTGGTTATGCCATGTTCCGACAATCAACTTTCTTATTTATCTCAGTAATTATTGTATGCCGATATTTACTAACTACTCAAGAAAAGATTTACCATACCTTGGAACTTTTACTTATCAGTAATGTTTTATTCGACGCGTTTATTTTAATTGCTCCGATTTTTCCGGGAATCTTTTTTGAAAAGGCCCTTTCTTACCTTATAACTTCTCGGTTAGGTGGCATATATATGATCCCACGGATAGGAAGTATTTATTTTGGGCCTAATACCATCGGTCTGATTGTAGGCATAGGGGCAGTAATAGCGCTGACTTTCGCCCTCTTTGATACCGGACTCAAAAAAAGCTTACTGGCCGGTGCAGTTTATTTACTTAATTTGATAGTGCTAGCCATGACTGGATCCAGAGCGAGTTTTGCGAGCATGTTGATAGCTATAATCCCAGTCTTATTATATGCCCTGCGGGTGAAAAAGAAAACCAGAGTGATCCTTTATGCGGCGGCTCTGATCATAGGTTTGATGATAATATTACCGAAAATCATAACGATAGAGACCTTGGATCGAATACAATCAACTACATCGTTTTACAATGACCCGAGTGGACAAACACGCCTCTATCTTATTGAAAAAGGAATAGACCTATTTAGGAGAAATCCCTTCGGAATCGGCTATGGAACTTTTGTGACCCTAACTGACAATTTTATTATGTGGGAACAGAATTTTTTCTTAAACACTGCGCTGGGTGGAGGTTTTCTTGGTTTGGTTGGATTGCTGGGCTTCTTTTTTATCCTTTTTTGGAGAGGTACTTCTAAGTGTGTCTCCGAACGTAGGCATAATACTGGATACAACTGTTTAGCATGTCTAGGGGCGAGTTTGGCGTTTTTTCTCAACTCTTTGTTAACAGATCCAAATATATCAGACGGTGTTTCTTTCGCTTGGTTAGTACTTGGGATAACTTTCGCCAGTATTTCTCTTCCAGGTGCAAAGCCTTTGGATTCAAGTGATCAAATTACGAAAGCAACATAAATTTCAAGTAATTATTGAGCTAACCGAAATTCAAGGTCATTGTCATCGTGCTGGGCAGACACTATTTTTTTGTATTCATAATCATAAGGAGAAATGCAAGTAATGGTAATTAAACCAAGGGTTCTGTTTGCTACCCCTGTTTTGCATCACCCGCCCGTGGGAGGGCCCACCTTGCGGATTGAGAATTCGATAAAGGCTCTTGCTCAGATATCTGACCTGTATATCTATAACAGGGTCAGCCCCGATAAGCAAGGTGGAACTGAGGATTTGGCATTCTATGAACAATATTGTAAAGGCTTCTTCTTTGCTCCTTTTGTGCCTACCAGTCGCTATACTCGTTTTCTGTCGAGGGCGATAAATGCTATATCCAAAAGGACTCTGGGTTGGCATGTGATCAAGTCCGGTTGGGAACCGATGACTGAGGACTTTGGGCATTTGCTGACAATTGCCAGTGATGTCCATGCAGATGTGATTTGGTTGGGCTACGGTAATATTTCCTACCCACTTCTAAAGTACATTAAGGATCATACTGACTACAAGGTTGTGGTAGATACAGACTCTGTATGGTCACGATTTGTCCTGAGAGGATTACCATTTGCTAGGAGTGGGCTTGAACGAAGAAGGATAAAAAAATCAGGTAAAGATAAAGAAGATGAGGAGAGATGGGGGACGCAATTGGCGGACGTGACTACCGCCGTATCTAAAGTGGATGCCGAATACTATTGCAGCCTGGCTAAAGATTCCCGCCAGATCCATATTTTCTCGAATGTGATAGATATCGCACTCTATCAACAGGTGCCGCCACCGGCTGACAATCTAAAGAGTCCCTGTATGTATCTGGCAGGCACTTTCACGCCAGGTAATGCCATGGACGATGCGGCGCGTTGGGTGATCGGTTGTGTATTACCTATAGTACGCCAACAAATACCCGATGTTCATCTCTATTGTGTCGGTACTGGCTCCAACCAAATCTTGTCCGACATCAGGGATCCTGGAATCACTATTACTGGTCAGTTGACCACAGTTTTACCTTACTTGTGTTATGCAGATGTTGCTCTGGTACCCTTGAGGTTTGAATCTGGTACTCGCTTCAAGATTTTGGAGGCAGGGGCCTGCGGTATTCCGGTTGTCTCAACCACATTGGGAGCAGAGGGTATTTCAGTGGCCCACGAGAAGAATATTCTGATTGCCGATGAGCCGGAGTCATTCGCCAGGTCTATCGTCCGGATATTGCAGGACCGCAAGTTTGCCCTGGCACTGGCTGAGAACCTGAAGATGCTTGTGTATGAAAAATGTAATATTGCAACACTTGCGCAGGAAGGTTCCCCCATCTTACGGTACCTGATAGGCGATTACATACCGGTCTCAATAGTGAGAAAATACCATGAACAATAATCTTGAGCCAATCACAGTGCGTCTGGTACTAAAGGATATGGGCTGGATATTCGAGAAGTTCGCAGTACGGTTAGTAGAGAACCTTTCTAATTGGAATGTTCAGGCCGATATTGCTGCTCAGCCTTCACCAGATGTGGACATTAATCACTTTATATATTTTAACGATTTTAATAACAGGAAAGTAGAGACGCATTCGAAGAATACGCTTTGGGTTACCCATGTAGATCGGCCAGCCAGTCTCTGGTATCTGCGCAACTGCTTGAAAAAAGCCGATATGGCTATTTGTATGTCGCGTATGACATTGGAAGAATTGGCCAGGCGTGGAATCAAACGGGAAAAGCTGTGTTTTATTTCGCCTGCACAAGATGGACAGATAAAACCACGACGAATCATCATCGGGATTACCAGCCGGATGAAACCAGACCGGTGCAAGAACGAGAAATTGTTGATCAAACTGGCACAAACGACGAGCCTGGATGTTTTCCATTTTGAGATTATCGGTCGTGGCTGGGAAAAAGTGATTCCTTACCTGGAGGAGGCAGGAGCGACTGTTCGATTCTTTCCTGGAACAGAGAATGGATTGGAAGATTATAAAATTAACCTTGAGCGTGTTCCGACATTTGATTACTATCTCTACCTTGGCTTTGATGAAGGTTCTATGGGATTGCTAGATGCGTTAGCAGCTGGCGTTCCCACTATAGTAACTCCCCAAGGTTTCCACCTGGATATAAACGGAGGGATAATTTACCCATTTACAAATCTGGAGGAATTAAGAGCCATTTTTTCAAAATTGTCCTTGCAACGTCAGAGCTTGGTAGATTGTGTAGCTGGGTTAACTTGGAAAGAATATGCAAGGCAGCATGCCCTTGTCTGGCGTACCATTCTAAATGGCGGTGAAGATGGCATATCAGATTTGTTACATGGACAGACAGTTTTTACGACGCCATTGCCAAAGCGGTCTCGCAAGGATACGCTGGTGGCGGATATTCAGTTCTACGCCAACACCAACTTGATGGCATTTCACCATGATTGGCAAATATTGGTTAAGATGTGGACGGGCATAGAACCTGCGAAAACTCCCATATGGAGATTCTTGAAGCGGTTGGTTTCTCCAAAACAGAATTAAGGAAATATTCCGCGAATCCGCGAGAAATTAGTGGTCGTTATCTTTTATTCGTACCATTGCGCGGCTCTGATATGGCATTGCCTTGGTCCCTTTTCCGGAAGAAATGAGTAGATAGGAATTGTGGATCAGGAACGGACTGGATAGGTTTTTGAGTTAATTGATATCTGGTATCTGTTATTTACTATTCGCGGCGACGCTATTAACGGGAGGAACTGGCGATGCTGAGTACTCACTGCGCGACGTGGGTTCATCGTTCTGAGATATTTCTATATCCGCGTGAATATTCTCATGGGCTGCCATTGTAGTTGAGTTGATGAAGATTGGCAAAAAACCACCGAAAGCTTTTTGAGGAACATTCAAGTTTATGAGTAAAATCCGAGTGGCACTTGGCACGGTGTATCCCTATGATGAATCCCATATCCGTGGAGGGGTTGAGGCGGTTGCTCTCTACCTGACCCATGCCTTAGCCAACCGTGAAGACCTGGATCTGCATGTAGTGTCGTGTAATCGTACAATCAATCGAGATGAAGTCGAAAAGCGCGGCCATGTAACCTTTCACTGGATAGCAACACGTCCACAGTTTTATGTACTGCGCGCCCTCACGCTGGATGCCTGGCGAGTCCGCCGGGTATACCGCAAGATTCAACCGGATGTCATTCACGTTGAGGGGTTTAGTGAGTACTCAGTTGCTGCTGATAATTTATCGCCAATGCTGTTGGCGGTGCATGGATTGGAATTTTTAGTCCCGCGAATGGCAAGAACCAACCATTATCGCGGCTTGCCCGGTCTGTATCGTCGAATAGCGGTGATGCAAATGGCAAGAAAGAGCCTTGCCAATGCGCGTGCAGTAATTTCGAACTCCGGCGACTATACCGCTACTATGCTAGCGAGATGGCTAAATAGTAAGCATGTATATCAGATTGGTAACCCAATCTCGGCCAACTTTTTTAAAGATTTTTCAGAGACGGTGCCTTCACACCCCCCGGTCATTTTATGGGTTGGCACAATTACAGAGCGTAAAGACGTCATTGGGTTGATCGAGGTATTTGCGTTGGTCGCAGCGCGTTTCCCATTATCGCTGTTAGTGATGACCGGAAGTGTTGCTGATGCGACCTATTTTGAGCGAGTAAAGGAGAGAATCCTTGCCTTGGGGCTATTGGAGAAAGTTTCATTCAAGGGTTTTATCGAACAGCAGGAGCTATTAAAATTATATCGTCAGGCAACGTTGGTTGTGATGACCTCGCTCGAAGAAACTGCCCCAATGACGATTGCCCAGGCGATGGCGGCTGGAAAACCGGTAGTTGCCACCTATGTAGGTGGGATTCCCTGGATGATAGCCGAAGGTGTGAGCGGCTATTTGGTAAACGTCGGCGATGTTCAGGGGATGACTGATTGCATCATCAGGGTTCTCGAGGATGACACTGCTCGATATGCGATGGGGCAGGCGGCCCACGCACGTGCCATGCGGCTTTTCAATCCCGATGCTGTCGCCGCGCAAACTGTGCAGGCTTACTATGATCTGATAGGATTGATACATGATTGATGATGGCTTTTGGCAGGGCAAACCCGTGTTAGTTTCTGGAGGAGCAGGCTTTCTGGGTTCACATTTGGTTGAGTTATTAGTCAAAGCCGGAGCCGCGGTTACTATCATGGATAAACTAACGACAGGATCCTGGGAGAATATCGCTCACCTTTCAAGTCAAATCCGCTTGATTGAAGAAGACATCCAAATTACCAATTGGGATAAAATCCTGGCTGAGCAGGATTATCAAATATTTTTTCATCTTGTGGGGACCGCCTACGTTCCGTTTTCGGTAGAATACCCCGATCTGGATTTTCGTATCAACCTGGCGTGCACATTTCAAATATTGGAGACGCTCCGTCGCTCTAAATGGACCGGGAGGTTGATTTTTCCTTCTTCAGCGGCCGTATACGGTAATCCGATGCGGATTCCAATATACGAGGATGATCCTACTGTACCGATATCACCTTATGGAGCGTCGAAATTGGCCGCTGAACGGTATATTCAAATTTACAGCAAGTTGTATGATATTCGTGCAGCATCCGTACGGATTTTCTCCATCTATGGCCCCCGGCAGCGCAAATTGGTAGTCTACGACCTGATTTGCAAGATTCTCGATAACCCTGATGAAATCTTATTATATGGCGATGGCAACCAGATCCGGGATTTCATTTACATAGAAGATGCCGCTCAAGCGATGATGAAAGTAGCAGAATACGGTGAGATGAAAGGCGAGGTCTATAATCTTGCCTCAGGCAAAGAACACTCCATTCAGGAATTGGTAGAAACCGCCTGCCGGATATTGCAGGTGCAGCCCAAACTGGTGTACAGTGGCTCTGTCCGGCCAGGAGAGCCAGAGAAGTGGTCAGTGAACATTGATCGGCTCAGAGCCTTGCCTTATGAATCCTTTTGGGCTTTGGAAGATGGCTTGAAGCAGACTATTGAGT
>PNNU01000025.1 GCA_013824385.1 Anaerolinea sp. | reverse complement strand
TCATCTTCCATTTTCTTGTCGAAGTACAATTCAACCGCGTAGCCTTTCGGTTTTGAGTCAAGCATGACTCCCTCGGCTTTCATACTTTTTTCGGCAGAAGCAGATAGATTCCGGCGGCGATTACAAATAATCCCAATATCCTTGGCCACGTGATTGGAATGGGCGGCGCTCCTGCCCACCCTTTTGCATCCACTATTACGGAGAGTACCATTTCACCAAGAATCAGAGTAGCCAGACCAACCGCCACACCGGCTTTTTGCATTGAAAAAGATACCCCGGTGATGATCACAATTCCCAATGCCCCGGCAATAATCAACATGACTATCGCTGTTCCAGGTGTCTGCCAGAATCCCTTACCTTTGATGACAAACAAAGTGATAAAGATCAAAGCCGCGATCATTCCACCAATGACGTTCATTAATACGCCTGTTTTAAAATTACCGATCAGCCCGCCTATGCGGCTGCTTAAGGTGGATTGAACCCCAATGGCTATACCGGTAGCCAGGGCAGCGAGAATGCCCATGAGCACTAAGTTGGACAAAATGATCCTCCGTTTGGGTTGCATTTATTTCCTGTCTTATTGCATTATTGTTTCTGAAATTCTGCCATGTATTCTTTTATGGTAGGTAAAGCGGTTAAACGTTCAAAGAAGAAATTATTTACCAGGTTTATCACCATGCTGCGTGCCACTTCGGCTTGAGTAGTTAAAATTTGTTTTTCGGCAGGATCGGCCAGTGCGTCTCTCAATTTTAACAAATGACTGACGATTTCGGTTTCTTCTTCTCCTTCGAGAGCCTTGATCACTTCGATGATTAGAATGTCTGTGGATTGGACGAGTTGTGCACGGGTAATGCTTGATCCTGGTGCACTGGCATCGTCAATGGTGCGGATCAGCGACCAGACCTGGTACAGCATGGTGGCCGGTTCATCAAAAAGTTCACGCAAGAAACTGGCTTCTTCATATCTTCCGGTCAAGCGGAAGATGTTATACATACGCTTGGCAACCTTGCCGTAATTTATGTCTTTGGTCAGATATTTCTTTATCTCATGTTCAAGTGCAGCGACATACTCATCCAGGGCGTTGCCTGAAACATGCTGCGCCAGTTTCGAGAAAATGGGTACGGATGCTGCTTCCAGATAGATTTCTTGAAAATAGGGATCAAGGTAGCCGTCCAGCGGAGTAATATTGCCGTCGGGGGCTTCCCAGGTCACGTCCAGCATGTTGCTGGCGTTGGCCAATTGCTTGCGAATGGGGTCAGCCACCACCCAATCCAACTTGCACCAACCTGGATCAGAGCTGACTTCTTGCCATGTGACGGTAAGTGCGGAACCTTCGGGTGTGAAACCTTCGACTTTTCCAGCTTTGATTTGATCTGGCCGCCAGGCGATTGGCGTACCGACTCTATTCTTTTGGTCTCCGATGACCATATCCGCAGGGTAGGAACCGAATTTAACCTCAATCAGTTGATAGTTGGGGCCCTGCAGTGTGCCAATTGATTTTTCAAGCATAATGCGGGCAAGTATGGAACAGGCTTCTTCGCGCGTAGGGGCGATGATATTGATCCGTTCAAAATAATCACAGTCTCCCGGGTATGATTGAATCTTGGATTGGGCTGATGATCCTGAAAGCGCCAGGGCGGTCTCCACCTGGCCGGGGATGTCGTCAAATTCCACAATATGACCGATACGTTTGAAATACTCTAGTTCTTTATCACTGAAATCGAGCATGCTGATCTTATGACCAAACACTCCGGTGCGGGCGTTCATGGTGATATTATCCTCATCTTTGGTGGATGCCATACTGGTCAGCCATTGCAAAGCTTCATCTTCTTCAATCTCAACCCCTAGGCGTTTGGCAGATTCCATGATGCGTTCCAGATCGTTTTGTTTGTCTGTGGAAGTGTTTGGCATGATTTTCTCCTGAAAAAACAATTCTTCCTTATTCGACATTAGTATAGCAAATATCATTGAAATAATGGGGAAAGGGTCTTGGTGTGGCTATTCTGCGCGGTTGATTTTTGGGGATTGATCCATGATCATTTTAAAAATCTCTGCCTGATCCTGTGCGTCTGCCAGGGCATTATGGGTAAGGTGGCGTTCTTCCAGAAAATGGTCAGACATATGCTGCATGGAGGTTTGTCCCCAATCCACGCCGTTTTGACCCATGAAATAGGCCTTGATATCAAGCGCGCTGTGACCGAAAGGATTTGTCCCCAAATAGCGGTGAAAATAATCGTTTATGAACATCCAGTCAAAAGGGGCGTTTAACGCCACAAATACGGGACGCTGGTTTTCATTGGTGATACCTTTGACCCAATCGGCGAAGGCTTGCATCGCTTCACAGGCCGGGGCTCCTTCTTTTTTTAATATTTCAATAGACAAGCCATGCACCGCCATGGCTTCATCTGAGAATCGTTCACGATCAGGCTGCAATTCAACATAAAAAGCTTCGGATGGGTTATCCACGACACATGCGCCAATAGAAAGCAGCGCAAAATCCGCGGGAATTGGTCCCGCGGTTTCAACATCCACACTAATATAAAGTTCTTCAAACATGAAGAAAATTATACCGTGTGAATGTATGAAAAATCTATGAAATGTTTATCGCTCTCCGGCCTGCAAATGGATAGCACAGTCACGATTTTGCTTGACCGTTTTTCGGGTTTTCGAGTATTCTATTGATATGAGTTCTGATAATCCCATCCAAAACGATAGACCTCGCGGCAACGCTGAGTTTCTCATTTTTGCTCTGGTGATGATGCTGATGCTCACCATTGCTGTGTTGCTGCCACTTTTTCCTAATGATTTTTGGCCTTATGTGCGTATTGGGCAGGAGATTGTCAGCACAGGGCACATCCCCACCACGGAATTTATGACTTATACCCAGTCAGGGCAGCCGGCAGTTTACCTTTATTGGCTGCCTTCCTTGATATTCTGGGGGTTGAACAAGCTGGGCGGGGTAACCCTCATTGGTATTCTCACTGCATTGTGTGTGGGAAGTTTTTACTCACTTTTATGGTTCTGCTTGCGTGAACTTAAGGTGGGTGCACTCACTTCAGCCCTGGTCTTGCTCCTCACCGGTTTGGTGGGAGTGAACTTCTGGGCTACACGGCCGCAACTGCTTACTTATCCTCTTTTTGGTCTGGCGTTGTTGGCTGTGCTGCGTTGGCAGCGCAAGGATGACCGTCTGATCTGGTATCTACCGCTGGCGGCTATGTTGTGGGCTAACCTTCACGGTTCCTTTATTATTCTTTTCTTCCTTCTGGCGCCTGCATTGATCTTTGGCAGCGGCAGCCGCAAAAAATTGCTACTGGTTACATTGCTGAGCTTGGCGGCTACCTGCATCAATTATTATGGCTTTGGCTTATGGACCAACATGTTTTCCATGGTCAACAGTCAGTCCATCCGCGACTTCAGTTTGGAATGGGCATCACCCACCAACGATGGTTGGCAGGCTAATCTCTTCTTTGTCACCTTGCTGGCCATCCCTTTTCTGACCGCTTACATCAAACCTAAAATCAACTTCATCTATTGGATCTGGTTTGCAGGTTTTGGCTGGATGGCGCTTTCGACGGTACGTTACGGCGTGTGGTTCCTGCCGGTCGAGGCCTTGCTTTTAGGGATGATCCTTGCGCCGTTATTCGCGCGTTATCTTGAAGGCAAAGACCGCTTTCAGAACCTCGCTTTTAACCGCGTGCTTGGGGTGTTGCTGCTCTTATTCCCCATAACTTTGCTTGCCGGGTTGCGCGCTTCGTGGTGGCAGCAAGCCCCGCCGGTTTACAGCTCCACCACACCGGTTGAGTCAGTGGAATGGCTCAAGGCCAATCCTCAATATCCTGATAATTTGTGGAGTGATTTCACTTTTTCCACATATCTGACTTCTGCGCTTCCTGAACGCAAACTTTTCATGACAAATCGCTTTGAAGATTTTCAACCCAAACAATTTAGTGATAACAAACATATCGCCAAAGCGGATTATGACTGGCAGTCGCTGCTGGATCAATACAACGTCAACTTGCTTATGCCCAGTATTGACAACCAACCTGACCTGATTGCTGCCGCTTCCGCTTCACTCGATTGGAAAGAAGTTTATTGCGATGAGCAAACGGTAATCTTTGCCAGGGTAAATCCGAGTCAATCTGGAGTTGTAAAATGACCTGCATAGGTGAAACAACCAAAAGCAAATCATCGTTTGCTGGTTTCTTGCTTCTCAGCATGGTGTTGGCAGCCATCTTCATTATTGTCGTGTTGATGCCTCTTGAGCCCAGCGACTACTGGACTTATTTGCGCATAGGTGACCAGATTGTCCGTACCCATTCCATCCCCGCAACCGAATTCATGACCTACACGAGTGGGGGCGAACCTGCTAATTTCTCTTACTGGCTGGCATCTCTGGTGTTGTTGGGTATCTACAAAGCAGGTGGATTGACGCTAACTGCATTGGTGATGGGGCTTTGTGTAGTGGGGCTGTATGTGTGTATCTGGCTTTGCCTGCGCGAACTTAAGCTCGGACCGGTTTCAGTCAGCCTGGTGCTGTTGATTACGGCTTTGATGGGCAGCAACAATTGGTCCACCCGGCCGCAGAATTTTGCACTGCCTTTGTTTGGGCTAACCCTGTTGATCTTGCTTAAATGGCAGCACGGACACAGTCGTATGCTCTGGCTGCTGCCCATAGTTACTGTATTTTGGGTGAACCTGCATGGATCTTTCATCTTGTTGTTTGTGTTGTTATTCACGGCATTGATCTTTGGTTTGGGCAGCCGAAAGCTTCTCTCCATTGTCATCCTGCTCAGTCTAGCGGCGACATTGATCAACCCCTTCGGCTTTCACCTGTGGACGAATACCACTGGAATGATTGGCAGCGACCTGATCAAAACCTACAGTTCTGAATGGCAGCCTCCGATGAATCAGGGCTGGCAATTAAACCTTTTCTTTGGGTCATTACTGGTGATGGCTTTGGCGGCGGCGTTTAGCAAGGTGAAAGTCAAACTGCTGTGGTGGGTCTTGTTCTTGGGTTTTGGCTGGATGGCGCTTTCGAGCCTCCGTTACGTGCTGTGGTTCTCGCTGATTGAAGCTTTACTGCTGGCGCAGTTGGCAGCCCCCTGGCTGGAGCGTTTTCTGGATCCGCGGCCTGTTTTTCTGCGGCGGAGTTTCAATTTGACGCTTGGCGTACTGGTGCTGGTCTTTCCGTTGGCCTTTTTGCCGGGGATTCGACATCAGTGGTGGGCACAGGCTCCCGCGGCGCTGACAGACACTACCCCCGTGCAGGCCGTTGAATGGATCAAGGAGCATCCAGAACTGCCGGAACATATCTGGGCAAATTGGGTGGCTTCCATCTATATGTCTTATGCGCTGCCCGAGCGGCCTGTATGGATCACCAACCGCATAGAAGATTTTGATGAACGGATTTTTTTAGATAATAAAAGCTTGATGCGGGCGTCGTATGATTGGCAAAGCATTCTTGATGGGTATGGCGTTAATGTGCTGCTGCTGGATCAAGCGAACGAAAAACCGCTCATCACAGCAGTCTCTTCATCCTCTAACTGGATCGAGATCTACCGCGACGAGCGGGAGCTTATCTTTATGAGGGCTGACCAGAATTAATTCTGGTCTGCAGCGAATTCAGCCAACACCGTTCCATTTGCATCAATCAAAGACAGGTTGCCCTCTGTAATTTTGTAAGTCGCCGTCTGTTTCAGCGATTCGTAATACACCTGGTATTGAACCGCAATCTCGTCAGTACAATACATCTCCGTCGAGAAAATATCATTGCCAAAAGTGAGTGTATCCTTTGCAGCTTTAAACGATCCGCCATAGGTATTGCAACCGTCGCTGCCGCCAATGGCATCTTTGCTGAAATTCAAGGTGACTTTTACGTCCGTCAGTGCAGCTTTTCCAGCCAGGCTGGTGAGCTGCCATTTGGTATCTGCCAAACTGGCTTGAATGGAACATGCACTCAGTAATACCATCAGGGTCAATATCAGGGAAATAACTATTATTTGTTTTTTCATTTATTCTCCATTTCATTAGTGTTTCACATGATTGACGTTCAATGGTTGTAATTGGTTCCATTATGAAAAATCAACCGATAGATAACGGTTGATTAGTAAAATGTTTCAAAGTTATACGAATGATTACCCGTATATTGGGACGGAATCTCCGCGCATGAAACCTGTGCGCAGACCGATTTCATAATCAGGCCGTTTGTTCTTGTGAGCTTGGGCAGCCGCCAGTTCATGGTCGTAAGGGATGAGAATTATTTCGGGCTTCCAGCCTTCTGTTGTCTTTTCTATCACCGCATAGCGCGCATGAGGTGAACCGTTTTCCACCACGAAGTAGCCATCGGATGCATCTTCATACGCCGGCACCCCCACGCTGCCCGGGTTGATGATGGTCAAGCCGCTTTCAAGGGTCACCACCCGCGGTGTGTGCGAATGTCCGCACAGGAGGATGGGCAGACGTGTTCCGTTCAATTTAGGCTTGATCTCCTCAGGGGTCGAAAGCCTGACTCTGCCGCTTTCAATGGTTTCCAACAGGTAGGTGGTGTCTTTGGTTGGAGATCCATGGCACAGCAAAAAGGTATCGTCAACTTCAAGCGTGGAAGGTAATGTGGCCAGCCAATCCAGGTGTTTGTTGTCAAGCTGTTTGTAGGCGTAGGCGTCTGAATCGCCCAGTTTCTCAGGGGCGCGTTCCACCAGGTTGCGGTCGTGGTTGCCGCGGATGAAGGTCCAGTCTTGCTGCATGCAAAGCTCAATTGACTCTCTTGGCCATAACGGGCTTGAAGCTAAATCTCCCAAACAGAAGACGCGTTCAACCTCACGGGTCGTGAGATCCGCGAGCACTTTTTCAATGGCCGGCATGTTGCCGTGCAGGTCCGAGAGGATGGCGATTTTGGTCATATTGCCTCTAAATAATTAGGCTCATAATAGTGTTAAATTGCCAAAAAGACAGGTACTAAAATGCGCAAATTTTGAACAATTTGTATGATTCCCAATGCACCCATCAATACCAACACACCAATGCTTGCCAATCGCGCGTTTGAAGAACCAAGCTTCGCAAATACATCATCAAGGTTCTCTGGTATTGCCATCGCTGCGCAGTAAAGCGGAATGAGAAACGGAAGAATATACCAGGGAGACTTGACTAACACAAACCCGATCAGATAGGTTCCGATCACGAGCAGCCAGGCAAACAGCACGCCGTAAAAAGCCTTGCGTTTCTTGCCGAGGGCTCCGATCGCAGTTGAAACGGAAAGAAAGACCAGAGTCACCCCCGAACCGTAATTGCGGGTGAAGAACGGCCACCACGCGTCAATGCCGGTGCGGTAGATGTGTTCAGGGTCGGGTTCATTGATCCCGCTTGCCAGCACGGATTGCCTGTGCTCGAAAGTGGCCTTTACCGCGCCCAACTCGCCCGGGCTGAAGGTGTAAGGGTTCGAAACCAAAATTGCCCCGCCCATTAATACAATAAAAAGCAATCCCGTAACGATGGCTTTACGTGGAGAAAGCACTTTCTTGATCATTCCGGCTGCCAACAGCAGACCGATTGTCAAAAAAAAGAAAACCCCGAATAACCGCGTGGCGATGGAGGCGCCGCAGGTTATTGCTGCAAAGTAAAAATTGGGTCCGAATTTAAACTGGTCTCTATCCAGGTAATACAATGTCAGCACGATGAACAGCAGGTTGATTGCATCCGGGTGCCAGAAGGTGTTGTTAATCCCTGTCATCCCTGGCAGGGTGAGCAGGATGATGAACACGATCAGCGACGCCCAGAATTTCTTGAAATGCGTAGCCAACCAGGTGACAATGAAACAGGCGAGAACAGCCGGCAACACGTTGGCGAACTGGCGCAGCAGCAGCATTACCAGTTGCAGGTGATCCGCATAGCTCGGACCGTACATGAGCTTCAACGGAAGCAGCAGAAGTGCAGAAAAGCCGTAAAACAGAAAGCCGTAGATGTAATCGCCGTAAACCAAAAAGCGGTAGAGTGCTGTGTGCAGATTCGGCTGTGCGGATAGCATCTGTTCCACGTGGGGCAGCATCAGCATTTCATCCAGGTTCAATTCACTCCTTGAGCCAGAACTTTTCAAGTTAAGCGGAATGAAGAGACAGAAGTACAACAATCCCAAACCAAGCAGCACCAGTGTCGTCCGCTTTTGGGTTTTCGTGAGGTTATTCCAGGACGGGAAGAGGGTTGAGAACTTGACCGGTACGAAATCCGCGGGAGCCTGAACGAGCTTGATGAACAATGCGTAGAGTATCCATGCCGAGAAGGCTAGCCAGCCCGAGAGCGCCGAAAGCGCCTGTGGTATCAGAATTGAAAAATTAACAAAGGCGAAACTCAAGAAAACGGACACCCCAAAAAGTACATAACGAAGGGTGGTGTAGTTTGCCTGATTTGTAAGAAATTTTTCCAATCGTTGAAAAGAAGTGGAGTGATAATTCCTTTTTGTACCTAGAACCAACACGATCGCTGCGATCAAAACAATCAACATCTGCACAACAAAGATCGCCAGACGTCCTTTTGAGATCCCCATCCAGAACGCGGATTCCCCCTCGGAAGGGCTGACCAGCGTCAGCGGCAGGGTCAGGAGACCTGTGATCAAAATGGCAAGGAGAGCGGTTGTGATTTTCTTCCTGTAATTCATTATTTCTCTCTCATCAGATTTTAGTTAGGGAGAGTATAGCATAAGAAAAAAACGCATGTGACACATTTGTTTTAGATAAAAAAATACATATACTCTTGTTGTAATCGATTATCTTGGCAATTTGGATGAAGGTTCAGTAAAGCCTAAGTTTACAATTTGAACAATTTTTAATTGTTTCGTGAAATTTTGATGAAATCTTGTATGTAGTAATGAAGGCTAACTTTTGAAGTAATTTATAATTATTTTTTTCTAAACAGAAAATAATTAAAAGGCGTGCCACCGGTAACCTGTTCTTGTAAAGCTAATTGTTCAAAATTTTCATAAAGGTATGGAATCTCTTCCAACCTTCTAATACTGTCTGAGGTCGGTAGGCGCGTAACAATAAATTCGACGCCCTTATTTTTGATGTATTCGTTTTGTTCCTCAATTTGTCCTGGATACCCCGAGTTTGATATGTAGAAAAACTTCATTTTTGGTGTAATCCCAGTGGTTGTGTAAAAACCCATATCTAATGCCCCATAATTTAACAATGTTGGACTTTCGGATTCATTGATTATTGATGAAAATTTGTATTGAACTAAATCTTCTCGAGATTTTTCAAGCAAATAGACATTTTGGTTAAATTGTAAAGAAAATAAACAGGTGGTAAAAACGGAGATTATAGTCAAGGTAACAAAAAGTTTATTGGATTTGATTTTTCCATATTCTTCAAAACATAAGCCAAGAAGGATAACAAAGCCAAAAACGATTAAAGGAGAAAAAATTAGAAAATAATAAGGAAAAGCAGTTCCTCCACCATAAACACTAATTACAAGCAATAGCCCACACGTAAGTATCCCTAATCGGTGAAAAGGATTAGTTAAAAATTTCTTGGTAGCACCTAACATGAGTAAACCGATTAATAGCAATCCATAAAAAAGAGGGTTCAGATGAGATTGTTTCTGAATTTGTTGAAGAATATGTTTTATGCCACTATATATAGAATTGCTCTTTGCATAATATTTAAAATTACTTAAAAAGTAGATGTCAAGCCAGTCCTTAATTGAGTGGTTTATGCCAAAATATATAATCCAGGGAAGAGAAGCAACAAGTACACCAAACATAAAATAAAGGCAACTATAGATGGCACGGCGATATTGTTTTGCTAAGAGTAAACAAAAAAATATTGAGCCCATCCAGCCGATCCAAAATCCCAATAGAGTATATTTAACCCATAACGCACATCCTGCAAGGATTCCACTAATTACCAACCATCGATAAGAAATGGGATTGGGATAAATATGTTTAAAGTATTTTATTAAGAAGTAAAGACCAATTGCAATAATGGGAAGACAAAATTCTTCAGCACTATCGCCACTTGAAAAGCATTTTAAATTTAAAATACTTGCAGTTATTATTGGTAACGTGATCAGAGTGTATTTACGATCTAGAAATATTGTTATTGATTGAAAACTAAAAAATAAGAAAATTGAAAAAGATAATACTTCAAGAAAATATACGCCAAGAAATGTATTATTTGAAATTAAGTAAGCGATTCCATGTAGGAAAAAAAGTAAGACCCCTTTTTGTTCAAATAGATCGCGATAAGGGATTTTGCCGTTCATCATCCCTTTTCCCATTGTGAAAAAGGCATTTGAGTCCACCCAATCATTGAAGGGATACAACGGTGATGATTTTGTGCAAATGAGTAAGAGTAATGCAGATACAAATAGACAAAAAAACCAAATATTAACCGATGATATTTGTGCATCTTTGGCAATGACATCACTGTTTAGCGAGTGGGCTTTATCAGAAGATTTCTCTTTTTTGAGATCTATCATCAAAACACCGCCCATATCAACAAAAAATTTTATTATTTTTGGGGATTATTCACAATTATTCTTATTTTACATTATTGTCACAAAAAATTGTCTAGGTCAAAAATGAGCATTCAACCTATTGCATTACTGACGGTATTTACGGGATGCTATCAGACTCGGATAGAAAAGAATTGTTGCTAAAAATTACGGGATTTAACAAAACTCAAGCTAATGATTCAAATGAAAAGCTAGATCAATTAATTGGATTGGTAAAAGAGCTTTTAAGCAAATAATTTCTGATTGTCATTAGTTTTAGCATTTTTGATATTGTCAGGTATTTCTTTAAGCCAATGTTGACCCTCAAGTATTGTTGGACCAATAATAAATACTGAATTTGTTACTAATGCCTCAAGTTCATCATGGTTTTCTGATGTTGCAATGAATTTTGGGTAATACGAAGAATTATTTAAATCCTCTATGACACAGTAATGATCTTGATTAATTATATAAGGGTAATCTTTTTCATCTAGTCGAAACACGTCGATTCCTGGACGTGGATTATTAACACCACTTCCAGCAATAACTATTTGTGATGCTATATCAGTCAACGGTGAGAGTTCTTTTGGAACAAATTCAAATGGAGTTGGTTCACCAGCAGGGTGTACCAAATTTGCCCAATCATCTTTGCTAATACAAATTACGCAAACTCCTACACCATTTTCTTTCTTATATTCATTTTTAATTGAGTATCCGATGTACTTAATGTCATCATTCATTTTCCCTCTTAAAAAAACTCCAATATATTTGGAGTGTTTATGTCGTAATGCTTTCGATTTTGGGCTAAAAAATATGGACCCGGCAGGAGTCGAATATCATCCCCTCTGTGGGGACCTGCGATCAAATTTATTAGAAGTGTGGACCCGGCAGGAGTCGAATATCATCCCCTCTGTGGGGACCTGCGATCAAATTTATTAGAAGTGTGGACCCGGCAGGAGTCGAACCTGCGATCAAGCGGTTATGAGCCGCGCGCTCTAACCACTGAGCTACGGGTCCAGGTTTTGTTACCAATTGTTAATTTGCGCTCTAACCCCAGCACCCTACGGGTGTCTGCGAAGCTACGGGTCCAGGTTTTGTTACCAATTGTTAATTTGCGCTCTAACCCCAGCACCCTACGGGTGTTTCCGCTGCCTGCGGCAGCTCCAAAGCTACGGGTCCTCAATGGCAGTCAAATTATAACATTAAGCTATTAACCGTAAACCAAATAAGGTTCTTTTTTCGTGTTTTTCGCCATTTTCGTGGTTTTTGGTCTTCACCTCCTTGACCAACATCCCCAAGCGTTTTATAATTCAACTGTTGAATATTGGAGACGCATGAGCCTCGAAAACTGCACAGAACGCGACCTGATCATCCTCGAACACATCGAACAAGACCCCGATACCTCGCAAGCCGCCATGGCGAATACGCTTGAAGTGGCTGTTGGCACCATAAACTGGCACCTCAAACGCCTTATCGAAAAGGGATATGTCAAGGTCAGCCGCGCCGAACGGCGCAAACTCAAGTACATCATCACCCCTGAAGGTCTGGCTTTACGCGCCAGGCTGGCTATAGATTACATCCAAAACTCTTTCAACCTTTATCGTCTGGTACGTGAACGTGTGATTGCCACTCTAGGTGATGTCCACGCTGCCGGATACACCACCGTCCGCATCGAAGGCAGCGGTGACGTCGCCGAAGTTTGCCGTCTCACCTGCCTGGAACAAGGCATCGAAATTACCACTGAACTTGGCGCACCCCTGCTGCGAATTGCAGGGCTGAAAGTATTCTTTGAACCGGAGGATCACAAAACCTTATGACCGATCAATCTTTTTGGAACAATAAACGCGTGTGCGTCACCGGCGGAGCCGGCTTTTTAGGTTCCTTTGTCTGCAAAAAATTGGAAGACCGCGGCGTCAAAGAAATCTTCATCCCCAAGATCGAAGATTATGACCTGGTCCAAAAACCTTCCATAATTCAAATGCTGGACGATAGCAAGCCTGATATCATCATTCACCTGGCTGCCCAGGTGGGCGGCATCGGCGCCAACTTGCTGCATCCCGCGGACTTTTTCTACGATAATCTGATGATGGGCGTACAGCTCATCCATGAAGCTTATTTGCGCAAGATTGAAAAAGTGGTCGCCTTGGGCACCATTTGCGCTTATCCCAAGTTTGCCGAGATCCCCTTTAAAGAAGAACATATCTGGGACGGCTACCCCGAAGAGACCAATGCACCTTATGGTTTGGCCAAGAAAATGCTTCTCGTCCAATCTCAGGCCTATCGTCAGCAGTATGGATTCAACTCCATCTTCCTGCTGCCGGTGAACCTTTACGGTCCGCGCGATAACTTCCGTCCTGAAAGCTCCCACGTCATCCCTGCCTTGATCAAGAAATGCCTTGAAGCCAAGTCTTCTGGTGCTGCTTCGATCGAAGTCTGGGGGGATGGATCGCCCACCCGCGAATTTCTTTATGTTGAAGACGCCGCCGAAGGCATCTTGTTGGCGACTGAAAAATACAACAAGTCCGAACCTGTTAACCTGGGCTCGGGTATGGAGATCAGCATCAAAGACCTTGTGACCCTCATTGCCAAATTATCCGGCTTCAAAGGTGATCTGGTGTGGGATACCACCAAGCCCAACGGCCAGCCGCGCCGCCAACTCAGTGTTGAACGCGCTTATAAAGAATTTGGTTTCAAAGCCCAGGTGGGCTTCGAAGAAGGCCTGCGCCGCACCATCGACTGGTACCAGGCAAAATTGGATTCAGAAAAGTAGTTTATGAAAACGGAAGCAATCGAAACAATCAAAAAACCTGAAACGGTCATCATCCAGCCGGTTAAAGGCCTGGTGGCCCTCAATTTGCGCGACCTGTGGGTCTACCGCGAACTGGTTTACTTTCTCACCTGGCGCGATCTCAAAGTGCGCTACAAACAGTCCGTGTTGGGCGTGTTATGGGCGATTATCAAGCCGTTTCTTGCCATGGTGGTTTTTACCGTCTTCTTTGGCAACCTTGCCAAGTTACCCTCGGACGGACTGCCTTATCCGATCTGGTCTTATACCGGCTTGCTGCCCTGGGAGTTTTTCGCTGCAGCGTTAAGTGTTTCAGCGCGTTCCATGCTTACCAGCGGCAACATGGTCTCTAAAATTTATTTTCCACGCATTATTGTGCCCCTCGCGTCGGTCTTCGCCAACCTGGTCGATTTCTTGATCGCTTTCGTTATTTTGATTGGCATGATGGTCTTTTACCACATCACTCCCACCATTAACATGATCTGGCTGCCAGCTTTTATGTTGCTGGCGATCGTGACCGCTTTGGGTGTGGGTTTGTGGTTCTCAGCCTTGCTGGTCATGTACCGTGATGTAAATTACATGCTGCCCTTTATTACCCAGCTTTGGATGTTCATCTCTCCAGTGGTATACGCTTCAAGCATTGTGCCTGAAAAATGGCGTGTGCTCTATTCGCTTAACCCCATGGCGGGTGTGGTGGAAGGTTTTCGCTGGGCTTTATTAGGCACTCAGCAATCCATATCGCCGTTGATGATTGCCATTTCTTCCGGTATCGCCTTGACCCTTTTCATCTCCGGCCTGTTCTTCTTCCGCCGTATGGAACGTGTCTTCGCGGACATGATTTAGGATGCCCACCATGAGTAACCTGGCTATCAAAGTAAATGATCTTGGAAAACAATACAAGATTTTCGGTGAAGTCAACCGTTATCAGACTCTGCGCGAAAAAATCACCGATACATTGCGTTCCCCGTTTAAAAACCTGCTTCACCCCACGGGCAGTGAAAGCTTTTGGGCGTTGCGTAATGTTTCTTTTGATGTCGAACGCGGATTGGTGCTGGGCGTGATTGGCAAGAACGGCGCCGGAAAATCCACTTTGCTCAAGATGCTCTCTCGCGTGGTCGAACCCACCGAGGGTCGCGCTGAAATTCACGGCCGGGTCGGGTCGCTGCTTGAAGTGGGCACCGGCTTTCACCCTGAATTGACCGGACGTGAAAACGTCTATCTCAATGGCGCCATCCTCGGTATGAAACGCGGTGAAATCGACAAGAAATTTGATGAGATCGTGGCCTTCTCAGAGATCGAACAATTTATTGATACCCCCGTCAAACGCTATTCCAGCGGCATGTATATGCGCCTGGCTTTTGCGGTCTCGGCCCACCTCGAACCTGAAATCCTCATAGTGGATGAGGTTTTGGCGGTGGGCGACGCCGAATTCCAGAAGAAATGTCTTGGCAAAATGAGCGATGTGGCTGGCGAAGGTCGCACAGTGCTCTTTGTTTCACATAACATGTCCGCGGTCACCCGTCTTACCAAGGAATGCATCATCCTTGAACACGGCAAAATGACCCGGCGAGCTCCCAGCTCGGAGGCCGTGGATTACTACCTTTCGCATGGTTACGAAAAGGGTGGCGAACGCAGTTGGACGGGCGAAGAAATTCCCGCTGAGGCGTACCCCTTCAAACCCATTGCTTTGCGGGTGATGAACTCAAAAGGGCAGATGGTGGATTCAGTCCGATCTGTTGAACCGCTAACTCTTGAAATGGAATATAGTCTTGACTCACTCATAACAGGGCTGCGTGTAGGCGTTTACCTGATGACCGTCCGCGGCGATTATGTTTTTACTTCCTTTGACACGGATGACCCTGAGCAGTTTTCAAAGCACGCTGAACGCAAAGCGGGGCACTACATCAGCCGCTGTACCATTCCGGCTGATTTATTAAACGAGGGTCGTTACACGCTTGGGGTGAATGCCAGCGTCTTCAGGGTCAAACGCTATTTTCAGGATGCCAACGCAGTGGTGTTTAACGTCAACCCCACAGGCGCTCCTGGTATGCATTGGGTGGAACCGCGGCAGGGGGTTACCCGTCCGCGTCTCGATTGGCAAATCGTAGAAAAATAATGTGTGTCATAGAAGCGAGGTTATCTTGACCGTTCAACGCTCGGGGATTATAATTCAACAATTGAATATTGAAGCATTATCAAGTAACCTTTTAATGGTTTACTTTCCAATGAGAAACACGGATCAATTATGGTAAACAACAACAAAGAAACATTAAAGCGTTTCCTTGGAGGTATTCCGCTTACTGCCGAATTGTATTGGCTGGTCAGGCAGAAAGACAATCCCGTCCATTCCAGATTTTCTTTAAAAGCCTTGCATGAGGCGCTTCCTTCCATAGTGGAAGAAGTAAAGAAGATCCGTCCGCATACGCAGGTGGAGAAAAAGAAAGTTTTCATCTTTGCTGCCCTGCACTATTGGATCGAACAGGCCACCATTACTGGTCTTGGTCTGGCTGCGGACAACCACGATGTCACCCTGGGGTTCTATCCCTATTTTGACTGGTTCACCGATTCCACCAAGTTTGACATCCGCAGGCAAAACATTTACGCCCAAAAAGTACTTGAAGATGCCTCCTCGGTGATGGATGTGGTTTCCTTTATCACTTATCGCGCTCCTTATACGCCCCTTCCCAAGGCGCTGCAAGAAGCTGTCAACCAGGTTACCGTTTTTGATACTCAGTACACACTCCAGATTGAGGATATTGATCCAAACTGGCCAACCTATCAATTCCGGCTCAAACGCAATCAAGAAGCCGCACAATCTTTGCTGGCTTACCTGCGCGCCACCAAACCTGATGTGGTTATTGTTCCAAATGGTACCGTGCAGGAATTTGGTATTGTCTACCGCGTGGCGCGTTTCTTGAAGATACCCGTGACCACCTATGAATTCAGTGACCAGCGCGAAGCGTTTTGGATGGCTCAAAATGCCGAGATCATGCGCCAGGACACGACAGACATGTGGAGCGCCCAGGCGGATAGCAAGTTAAGCAGCGAACAAATGGCGCGCATTAAAAACCTCTTTGAATCACGCCAACAAGCCAAAGTCAGTGAGAATTTTACCCGCCAGTGGCAGGCTTTGCCTTCACAAGGCGCCGAAAATGTGCGTGAACTGCTCAAGCTGGATAATCGCCCTGTTGTGCTGCTGGCCACCAATGTCCTCGGTGACAGTCTCACCCTGGGGCGTCAGGTG
>PNNU01000024.1 GCA_013824385.1 Anaerolinea sp. | reverse complement strand
CTAATTTACACAAGAACCAATTTTCTACCTTTCATAAAAAAGTAACTTTTCACCCATCAAAAGGATCGATTAATGGATAATCTTGAGTTATTTTCATAGATCTTTCATTTTTCCATATTACTTTGTTGAAGAAAAATCAGGATATTGTAGACCACTACTCTTTACATAAGCCTCCCAAAGGAAACGTTCATATGTTTCCCACAAAAGATTAATTAAATCAGTCCACTTCAGTTCGTCCCGAGCAGACATAAATAATTTTGAAATTGATCGATTAGATTGAGAGCACATAACCAATTTATTAAAATAATTACTGTTTGGAAATACTGAGCAAAATGGCAACTCATATACCCTGAGATAAAAATAACCTGCATTTACGAAGCCAAACATCGCGATCTCAAATTTTGTAGTAACATCAGGGTGTAATTGCTTCAATGTCAGATGCCGTTCAGCCAAAAATTGATAATAGCTTACGCCTTGGGCTTCAGGTATTTGCATTGGCAATGCACCATGAATTGAAAAATAAATAATCAAAATAATTACGACTCCAAGAATGACTCGACTAGACCATTTAATTACGAAGAAAATAACCCTAAAAGGAAAGAATAAAATATTTTCAAAAGCTTTTCCGAATTCATACTTTCGTTTGGGTTTCTGATTTTCTGGATTTACAAAATTTTCATTCAATCTTTTCTCCTTTGTATTTTTGACGATTTGATAAACTTTTTGTAATTTCAATTATTTGTAAAATATTATTTTATGAAGATATTTCACCAATTTATTTTTCAGAAAACCAAACCTTGAATAGTTTGATCTAGATCACCACTCTGATTTTCTAAATCTTCAGGATTTTCAACTCTTCCCGAACGAAGTCTAGTTTTTACTGCAATTGCTCTCTTCCTTGGTTTTTTGTTGGCCAAGAAGGTAATAAGATCATCGTCCTCGCCTTTTCGCAAGCTAAGAGATATTCTAAATACAACAACCTCATAGAATGACTTCGGCCTTCCACGATGAGCTGTCAAAGTTATCCCTTTTTATGAATCGATTGATATAAATGTAACTTCCAGAGTCCACGCGCGATAGAAAATATTGGATCATCAGGAATATATGCTCGACCTTCAAAATAAGACGGAAGTGTATTATGAAGCAACAATACACCTCCTCCAACGAGGATGATTGATTCAAATCTACGCCATGACTTTCCCCAACATTTTTCTATTTCGCCAATAATCTCCCGCTCCCAAATTGGAAGAACTCGAGAAACATCCAACTTTTTGGAACGCAAAAGACTATCCAATTCACCCAAGGAATACAACGATTGATCGTTCACCATTTCAAGAAGACGCCTGACGCCGGATGTTGATCCTCTGGTAAATTTCTGAATTGGGGTTTTTTCTCGAACGGTAAGCAACTCCAAGGTGTTCATTCCGATTGAGATGATACCCAGTTCTTTGTTCAATGAAATGCTATGCGAAGGAATTGTTCCTCCCGCTTGATCGAGTGTGTAATCAAATAATGCACCTGCGGGTTGAGATGTTACTTTTACTTCAGCTATACAAACTCGGTATTCCTTATCATCCCCTTTCCAAGCGTGTTCTCCTTTTACCCATTTCTGTATCGATTCTATGGTTCCTCGTGTTTTGTCACCAGATAAAGTTTCAATGGGGAGCCCACAAGTTACACTTATCGGATCATTCATTTCTCCGGTTTGTTGAATCATTCGGGTTAGGGCTCCATAAAATAGAGCCAATGTATCTGGCGAACCTGATGCTATTCTTTCCATCCCCATGTTTTCGACACACCTTCCATAATCATGAGCATTACTATCAACATAGAAAGAATTGCCCGTAGTTAATGTAATTTCAAGCGGAACCTGATTAATTGATAAACCGGACATTCGGCCAACAAGCTGTCCGGATTTTACGGAAACTTGGGAAATTAATTGGATTTTTTTAGTGGGGCCAACAACCTTAGTTCCACCCATACCAAGATCTACACCATAATTTTCAAATTCACCCATTCACACCTCCAAACCTGATTAACAAAAAAGATTCAACCATCTAGGTTGAATCTAGTATACAACTATGCTGTAAGTTAATCAATATCTTGTAGCTTAAAATTTCTTGCAAATTGGATTATCTACTTTTGGTACGGACGCCCTCCTTCATCAAAAACCCATTTTCCTTGCCCTTTATTAAGTTGATAGACACGCGCACAATACGCCATATCTGCCTCATCAATAAATGTTTTTCGGCCCTCTTTAGACAACTGATGAATTAAGCCTCTTTGAATCCAACGAGTAATTGTCGCAGTACTAATATTGTATTTTTTACTAGCTTCAAAAATTCTAATTGGAACCCCCTCGAGTTCTTCAGATTCTTGATAAACTGGTAAAGCCTCCTTTGGAAGCAATTGGAACAAACTTTGTTGGCTAATGCCAATAGAACCGTCAGTCATTATTGCTGCTCGCACCTTGCCCTCATCAACCATCTGTAATACTGCTTCCACTGAAGACTCAAGTTGCTTAGCTGCATGTTCTGGAGTTACAAATAGCTCAAAAGATGGTTTTTTAGACATAAAATCTCAATCCGTATTAATTTATTATGCAGCTTAAAACATAATAATTATAAAGTACATAATAGATCAATCAAGTTGTTCCCAATAATTGTGAATTTAAATTCTTTATTTTAAGCAGCAAATCAATGAAAATCAGAAGATCGTCCGCTTTTGAGCAATCTTAAGAGACTTCACAACTCCTCTTGCCACAAGAACTGTTATGCGAGTCGTGGTCGTATAGAAACACTATATCATTTTTTAATATTTTAAATTAGTTTCGTTCATAACAGAAATTCAGCCGCTGTTATCAGTTTAATTTCTGGAGGTAGTTTTAATGAATCAGGTTTTTCCAAAGTCAAAAGATATAGATTTTGACAGTTTAAAGCTTTTCCGGCCTTTAAAAGAGGTTTAATCTCTCTCTTTTGAGTGTCTTCATCTGTCAAATCAAAACAAACCTGATATAAAGCTGTGATTTTGCTGTCCTCAAGGATGACAAAGTCAACTTCGTTATCCTGATCATCTTTGTAATAATACAGTGAGCCATTTTTTTGAGCCAGATTTTGAAAAACAAAGTTTTCAAATAATCGCCCGAAATTTTTAGAGAAATTGGTCGAAAGAGCAGTCATAAAACCAGTATCAATAAAGTAAATTTTTCGAGGATATTGCAGTTGGTTTATGACCGAAGGATTGCGGATATAAAGCTCATTCATAAAATAAGAGCTTTCGATGTAGGAAAGGTAACTGTCTACCGTTGATTTGCCGATGGCAATACTCATACTTTTAAGACTATTAAAAAGTTTGGAAATCGTCACATAATTGGAATTCAATAGCAGTTTTAGCATCGTTTTGAGAGCAAGATCGTTATCCACCTTGTGTCTTTCAGCAATATCCAGCTGCACTACCGTTTGGAAATAAGATTGTAAAAGCTCATGCTTTTTCTCCGGCGGTACTAAAACAACAGCAGGCAAGGCTCCAAAAGTAAGATATTCATCAAAGAGAAAGCGGAAACGAGCCATTTCTTCTTGCACAAAAGGCAGCTTTTTAATATCAATGGTTTGTTTTTTAAAACGAAGAAATTCTGAAAAACTTAATGGATAGACTTTTTTCTCCCAAGCTCTGCCCCGAAGTTCCGTGGGTAACTCACTGCTGCTCATTTTAGAAGAAGAACCGGTTATAAAAAGCTGAATAGATTCGCTGTCCAGAATTCGACGTACCCATTTTGACCAATTAGGAACCAATTGTAATTCATCAAGGAAAAGATACTTCGGTTTTTTGCCAAAAGCAGCCTGAATTTCCGGGATGAGATCAGTTAATAAGTCAATCGTTGGTGAAATAAAACGTTCATCTTCGAAATTCAGATAAATAACCTCATCGCGAGTGTGAGTTTCAAGCAGTTTTTCAATCGCTTCAAAAAGCATGTATGTCTTCCCCACTCGCCTAAAACCGGTAACAACAGTGGCATTACTAATACCTGGCTGCGGCAAAATATCCAGTTGATGATCACGAGTGATCACTGAAGGTAAAATTCTATCCTGCCACTCTAGTAAAAGCGTTCTCAATAGGGTATTCATAAAACAATTATATACAATTATCGTCTTATATACAAGACAATAATGGCTAATTTGATGCTAGACAGGTGACTATTGGTCTTTGATGGAGCGCCGATTGTTTATTTCAAAGAACTACTTCTTAAAAACTGTGTTTCCTGTTTCCAGATAATTCCTAAAAATGGAATTATCTGGTGGTAGATTACGCAAACCGAAATCTTCTGTTAAAGATTTTATCGGTAATTTCTGCCTAATCCAGAATGAGATTCATCCACTTAGGCAGTTCATTCAAAAAGAGGGCCAAGGGTTTATCGGTGCCCTGCTGCTTCCATATTGGGTCAAACAACAAATTTTTGCCTTCCAGTTGATCAAAAGTCGTGAATAAAAAAACTTTTGAGAAAGAACCCACTGATTAAAGGACCTGCTGCATCAAGTTTTTCATCCGGGTATTCCCGGTGGTGACGATCAGCCACCGGCCTGAGTTATAGCCAAAGCGACGTTTGAAAGCAGAACTTTTCATATATGCTACCCCTGGAATAATTTTTTCTCTGCCAAAACTAGGGTTATCATGGATAGACCGGTCTATCTCCAGAAGAAACCTGGCCCTGGCTGGTGTCCCGTTAATTTTTCTTTTTTCATCAACGATCTCAAAATATCCATCCTGACAAATCCCCTTTTTTTAGTTCTGTTTTCTCCATTCTTGCCCTTTACCTCAAACTCGATCACATCCATATCGGTACGAAAGGTACCATCCGTAACCCATTTGGCCAGTGAAATTGAATGCGATTGTGAAATCTCATTCATAACCAATATTTTAAAATCGATTGCAGCAATATCATGTTCCAATTGAATCCAACGAGGTTCACGCGTCCAACGAATCCCTTTATCGTGAAGCTTCTTTTTTCAGTTTACGTAACATATTTTCGTTCCCAAAATCATTATATTCAATGGAACAACCCGTTCTTTCAGAAATCACCAGAATTCTCTTCCAATCCAACCAATAAACAGGTTCAGGGATTGGTCGAGTATGCCATTGTTTTGTGGAAGGACAGTTTAAATAACCGCCATGGAAAAGTTTAGCTAATCGTTTTTCCATCGCCCGGGGTGTCAAACCAGACCAAAAAATATTATATATTTGGCCTTATGATAAAATTCCATCATTCTCATAGATGGCTTGCGGAATTTCATAATCCCATTCCTGAAACCTCATGGGATATCTCAAATTTTTTTGCCTCGAATTCCATGATTTTTTTGTTCATGTAAAAGCTCATAGATCATCTCCCCCAAAAAGGTAATGAATCATTATCCGAATCGTTGCCATTTTCAACTTCGCCTGAATTTGGAAAAGTATTCAGATATCTTTGCTTCCAATAATTGTGAATCAAAATTCTTTTTTAAGTGGCAAATGAATCAATTTGTTTTCAAATAATAGAATTTTATGGATTCAATTAGGAAAAAGTTGATTAAATATGATTGGCAACTCGCCTACAAAAGTAAAAACTAATCTTTGACCAGCTCGAGTGGCTGCCATGTAAACCTTTTTTGTATTATCTTGAATCAAACCTTCTCGATCATCGTCAGACAACCTAAGAGACTGCTCTTCTTCAAATTGTTCACGTAAACCAACCAAAAACACTATCGGACTTTCTAGTCCTGCCCCAGCATTTAGTGTTGTAACCCTAACATAATCACCCGGATAAGTTTCCTTTGGATCCATGGCAACATTCGGTCCGAGTCTGTGATTAATTGCTTCAATTAGCGTTTTTGCGCCTTGCCCATTTGAATGCAGCAATAATAGATGTTTCCTTGGATATCCCTGTTTGAGAAATTCCTCAACTTCATTAACAACTCTAGCGATTTCATCCTGCGCGCTATTTAAAGAGATTATTTGGGGAACGGCACCATTTGGCATATTGAGCATATCGGGGACTAGAATATCATCATCTTTTTCATCCGGAAGGCGGAGCCGGTAAAAGAGTGTGGCGAACTGCATAATCTCACGTGTCGTACGATAACTTCGCTGTAATTGGTGCGATCGTCCACGAGCTTCTAGCCCAATAGATTTCCAAGTGGCTTTGCGTCCTAAAAACCCCTGCGTTGGATCAGCAACCAGGAAAAGGTGTGCATTTAACTTTAACGCTTTTTGAATAAGATCAACCCATAAAGGTGCAAAAAATTGAGTTTCGTCAATCAGGATGAAATCATATTGAGGAAGTTCCATTTTTTCTTTGACAAATTTCCAAAGTTTTTGAGGGATATCACCCCAATCTAACAATCCCCTTTGTTCCAATATTTGTTGATACTGGTTTTTTGCTGCCCACATCTGATTGCGTTGGTTAGAAGTTAAACTAAAACCACGACCACGGCGGTCGATTGAGAGATAGTCTGATTGACTCACCGGCACCTGATCTTTCAACCAGTCAATTTCGCTAACTAACATACGTTCGTTAATTGCAGAATCTTGCAAAGAATTTTGCCAGACTTCGTGGATTATTTTTTCCCTTTTGTAGACTGAAAGTGGATCTACCCAAACCTGATCTTTTGGCCAATGTTGAAAACACCAGGCATTGAATGTACGCCATTCAATCACATCTGGCAGGTTTCCTTCCAATTTAGCAAAGCGACCTTGCATATCGTGACATAGTGGACGATTGTGAGTGAGAACCAGAAACTTCTTATCTGGATAGAAATGATAGAGTAACCTCAATCGGTAAAGGAGGATAAGCGTTTTCCCGCTACCTGCCACACCATTGATGATGCTTAATCGAATGTCTTTACTGATTGCTTGTCCTTCCGGGTCAATCACAAGATCCGCTTTAACCGCAGCTTCTTGATTGTAATCAAGCAAGAAATCCGTTAAACCAGCTTCACGACGCCTATCATTATTCGTTCGCACAGTCATTTCTGCAGGTACCACAATTTCAGGTGTGAAGAGTTGGCGAAGTTTTTCCAAACATCCAACTTCGATTGGTTTAGAGGGTAAATAATTCTCCCAATTTACTCCTGACCCAGATTGTAATAATTCTCGTCCGGCCCATTGTGGTTCTCTATCCAAACGGGTTAGGCGACTTTCGGACACTAACTTTTGGGGGATATTTGGAAATACAACAAGTGTCTCGATTGGTGTATCGGCTGGCAGGTTGATTGATTGAAGAAAGGTTGTTAATACTTTTGCCTCTTCAAGACCTAAAGGAGGACGATGCTCATCAATCAGAAGAAGTTGAGCTGCGGAAGTAGCATTTTCAGTAGAAGAAGAACTCACCTTGACCAACAGCAATTTTCGATCATTAGTGATTATAAGAAAATCAGGAGAGTTAGGCTGCCATGGAGCTAAATGGTGCCAGATAAAATAAGTATCAGGCAACGCCTTTAAGACGCGGAAGGTTTTTAAGACTTCACTCGGAAGTATTTGCGGGAGTGTTTCTGGTAAAATATACGCCATTGCTAGACCAACGATCCATCTGGTAAAGTAAGATACAAACTATTTTCATCAATAAGACTGCGCAATAATTGGATTGTCTCAGTGTGTTCAGGGGCGTATTGATCTGCTTCCAACAAATGATGACTGCCGATTAATATCAACTTAGAACGCGGTCGTGTTATCGCAACATTCAATCGCTGAGGTTGAAAAAGGAAATCAGCCATTTGTGCCGCAAAGGCTGGACTGGAAGTTGTAAATGAGACTAATACCACTTCCCTTTCTTGCCCCTGCATGCGTTCGACTGTATCAACAATGATCCGGTCCCATATTTTTTCATCACCGATTGTGCGGCGCAACATACTGCGGATGAGGCGGCTTTGGGCACGGTAAGGCACCACAATACCAATTTCATCCGCGGATACGCCATGATCCAACAGCGCCAAAATTAATTCGATCACAATCTCTGCTTCACGATGGCTGCGGACGGTTGTGTTTCGATTACAAAGATCAAGAAATACAATCGGTGATGTCGGGTCAAGAACAAAATCCCAACGAGACTCCTCGTTTGATAGTTGAAGACGTCTTTTTGCTGCTTCTGCGCTGGGATTCAGTTGGTTGTTATAAAACATTCGGCTCGGCCATTCAGCCAAGGCATCATTAAGGCGGTAAGTGATATTCAGCTTCGTTTCGTTTCCACGATCGGCGAGATAAGAAAATATAGATTTTTGCTTGTTTTCTTTCACTGCCAATGCCGAAACAGGTTGAAGTTGATTCTCGTCACCGATAAAAATATACTTGTTGGCGGCCAACATGCCCATTATCGCCAGGGGCAAGGTAACCTGAGAAGCTTCATCAAAGAGCACCACATCAAATTCAACATTTGCTAGCTTCTGAGTTAACAAAGCGAACGGGGTTGATCCAATAACATAACCGCCGCTCAAATCGCCAAAACGGGATTGATCAAAGCTTTCAAAATAAGGCACATTTAAATCCCCAATGTGTAGCCCTCCACCAATTTTGCAAATATTGATATTCTCATCCACCTGGATAATTTTGTTCAAGGCATTATGGATCGCACGATGGGTTAATGCAGTCACCAAAACACGCTGGCCGTCTTTAACCAATAATTTTGCGAGATGAGCCAGCATCAAGGTTTTACCCGTGCCAGGAGGACCTTGAATCAGGTGTAAAAGGTCCACGGCGTAAGCCTGGGCAACTGCTTCGACCTGGCTGTCATTTAATCCTGCCGCGGCCAGTTCTTCAACCACGCGTTCGTAGCGCGCATAATCAATTTTCGGAGTGATTGATCCCTGAAGAAGAGGAAGAATTATTGTTCGTCCGCGAAGGGAATCAGCGACCGTGTTTAAAGCATCCATATAAAATGGACTTGAATCGAACCAATCTTGATCTGCAATCCACCCGTCTGGATTTGCGGTTAGTAATAATTGATTGCCCTTGATTAGACTTACTTCCAATTCTGTTTCACCATCGTATTGCAGTTCAATATGTAAAGCGTCGGGGTCCTTTGGATTATCACGATGAAGCACCAACAGATCACCCTCGCGGAAGCGTGAGTCGTTGGTTTCACAATGCAAACGGATAATCCCTTTTTCATAGCGTTCAACTTGTAAACCCTCAATCGCCCACCCTTTGGCTACACGCTCAGAAAGCGGCTTGGACCACTGCTGATCAAGGGCATCATATTGAGTTTGTGCTTCAGCCAAGACAAAATGCTTTAATCGTTTAAGAAGATCAGTTGTTGTTGACAATGAGTGTGGATTCCCTCTAGTTCCGTTTATTTTCTACCATAGTCAGCGGGGATTTCTCCCCAGGCGTTGGTATCCCATTTTAGAATCTGTATTGATTATTCGTTATGGTTTAACCAATCTTCAGAACGTTCGATGAGTTCAAACAATTTTTCGTCCTTATCATCCTTGGGAAGATTTGTTTTACATTTTTTATTCTTGACCCAGGTGATGGCGGTTTCAGAATCAGAGTAAACCGGTTTATCGTTACCGATTTTCTTGAATAACGCCAATGCGTGGACTAATGCCAGGAATTCACCAATATTATTCGTCCCATTCTCAAATGGACCCTGGTGAAAAACGTTTTCGCGTGAAGTTGTATGAACACATTTGTCCTCAATAGGATAACCAATGCAAGAAGCATCTACACAATAACTATCCTCAATTGGTTTACCGATAATCTCCAGCATTTCTGGGGTATAGGCTGAAAAAGTTTTTCCCTTGTATTCTTCATAAGATCCACGAAAAGCTTCATCGGCAATTTCTCTGTTCTCACATGACTTGTACAATGCGTCGTTGAACCCGGTAACCTGCGCTGAGCATTCCTGCCAGGTGGTAAATACGCCTGTGTTGCGTCCCTTCCAAACCACATAGTATTTTTGTTTTGACATAATATATCCCTCTAATGTGTAATTATTGAAACCAATCGAAACCAATCGAATCCACTCAATTAGTATTATCGGCTAATGCTATATTCTCATTACCTCTTGTGCCTCATTTGTGAGAATCAAATAAGCCCGACCCCTGTAATACATAAGCAACACGCTCAAAAGCATCCCGTTGAAGTGCAGCCCGATCTTCTGGATCTGTAATATCCAAAAAATCTACCACAAATTTTGGCCCCATATGCTCGGGAGAAGAAAATTTATTCAGCAAGATATTCAATCCTTCTTTTACCAAGGTATTATGAATATAAGGATGGAATTTGATTATTAGCTCATCCAATCCACCCGGATAATTTTTTAGACAGTAATAAATATCATACGCGTCCTTCTCTTTAAGCCGATCTCCCAAAGCAAATGCCTTCATAATGATGAAAGGGACTATAGATACCACACGAATAGGTGTTTGGTCCAATCCCCCATCAGGTAAAACACCCTTGATCAAGATTTCCATAGGCATCTCAAAAGCCAAATCACAACCACGGGCTTTTCGTGGATGCATATCCTGAACCGTTTGAGTCCGTTGTTTTTTCCCTGTGCCACCATACTCTGAGGTTATAAAATCGACTTCGACCTCAAACTCCAAGCCCTCTATTTTTAATGCTCGATAAAAAATGAAGGGCTGATTACCTTGTCGATACCCGCGTGCAAGTAGAAGTTCCAAAATAGAACGATAGCCAACTTCCTGCAGTATTTTGCGATCAAGTGCAAGATCAACATCTGTGCTGCCAATATGTTGTTCAGCCATACCAGGAAATAGTAACCCCGGAACCCAACCACCTACAATTACGATTCCACTCCTATACGCCCCTAGGAGGTGAGAGAGCTCCAACAATACACTTCGAGCAGCATCAACTTTTAGGGCATCGTAATCTTTTGCATTGACCATTGCTTTTGAATAATCTCCTTATAGATAGCATCCGCGGCTTCTTCACCTCGGCCGCGATAATTCTTTAAATCAAGGTAAGCTTGAATCGGCGATACCGCAAGAACACCATTTATTTCCCGTAAATTCCAAAAAACTCCATCATCATACGGCTTGAGCAGGCTAACATTAGCTCCGCTAGTAACCGGTTTTAAATTTAATTGTTGAATTACAAAGTCATTTACGTCTGAAAGGTAGATCATGGAGCGTTGATTCCGTACCATCGGAGCGTAATAATTGGCCGCAGAAAACCCTGTTAAGGCATAGGTGATCTCAGAATTAGCGGAAGAGAAATTTTTAACATTATTTTCGAGATCAACAGGAGAGGAAAGAGTATAACAATCAGTAATCCCATTCTTCTTGTATGAATAGTTTTTACTCCACTCCTCAAGCAGCGCTTCAGGTTGAATTAGGGCAAAACCTTCCTCACCTATTTGAATCCATTCACGGTCGTCAAGTTGTTTCTTTACGTAGGAGATAAGACCGATACTTACTTCTGCCTTCCGAGCAAGCTCTACAGTTCGCCATGGCTGATAAGAATAAGTTAACAACACCCGAAGAATCCTTTCAGATTTTGGGGAATACAAGGAAGCTAATTCACGTTTAGACGAAAACTTGTTTGGCTGACAAACCTTTTCTATAAAAATGTTTTTGAATGCAAACCTACAATTTCCAGAAAGATCAAGATATCCAATATTTGCATCCTTACAAATTTTTGCAGCTTCATTAGAAATATAAGGAGCAACGAGGATTCCATATCGTTCTGGATTCTTATTTTGTATCAGGAGTAATTCATTTACAGCATCCCTCGCATAACGAGGTTGACCGTTGGATTTGGCTTTAAGTATAAATTGATAATCTAATCCAGGAATAGAAAAAATCACATCGGCAATATATGATGACTCCAATAATGAATGATTTTCAATGATGGCATTCTTTAAAAACGGAACACCAGACAAATTGCTCTGTAAAAGCATAATTCCTTGGAAAAGTACTTCTTTTTCTTTCAACATAACATACCCTTTCAACATTTGTTGAAAACTATTGTATCATTGAAAGCTCAACGATTCAATCATTAATTTCTCATTTTAAGGGTAGCGTGGTTTATTAATAGGTCGCATTATCTTGCTTCACTGGTTGGTACATTAAGGTGCAATTGGAGTGCAAATGAGGTACCAACCAGTGGATTTAATCGACTTGGGAGACAGTTTTACCCCCACACACAGGTGGAATATCGTTTACAGCTTGCTTAACACAGATACCCTCGTGAGGCATTATCCTATTCCAAGGTATCAAATTTTGAGGTGCTTTTTGGCTTTTTTCTGCCTGATTCGCTCAGACAGCTTCCTGTAAACGGTACTAAGATCTTTATGAAAAACATAAATTCCTAAACTTGAACCAGATCATTGCTAGAAACAGAATACCTTGCAGTTTGCTCCAAGGATAGAAATCGCAAAGCCAACCATATTTATTTAGCAGCAATTTTTGCTCAATGAAGATGGAAATTACAAATGAATTAAATGAATTTTTTCTCCAGGATGCTCCGAGTGTTTTATTTTCCTAAACGCCATTCAAGAGCCGTGAATCGCTGCGTTACTTTGTTATTGCGCACAGCCATACTAATAGCTCGCTTACTGCCCGCAAGAACACACAATTTACGAGCGCGTGTAATTGCAGTGTAAAGTAGGTTACGTTGCAGCATCAAATAATGCTGTGTCACTACCGGCATAACAATAACAGGAAATTCCGAGCCTTGGGCTTTGTGGACAGAGACAACGTAAGCAAGGGTAAGCTCATCCACTTCGTTCCAATCATAAGTCACGACACGACCTTCAAAGTCTACATTCATTGTGTGTTCGATAATGTCTATTGACCGGATGAAACCAATATCCCCATTGTAGACATCTTTATCATAATTATTGCGGGTCTGCATGACCTTGTCACCGGAGCGGAATGTAACACCAAAAAGTTTGCGTTCATGTTTGGTAGCTGCAGCTGGATTGAGTTTTTCTTGAAGACGATCATTGAGTGCAATGACCCCTGCTGGACCGCGATACATTGGAGCCAATATCTGGATGTCCCGGATAGGGTCAAAGCCGAATTTCTGGGGGATTCTTTCAGTGACTACTTCAACGATCCAGTCCGCAGCTGCTTCAGCATCCTCAGCAGGGAACAGATAGAAATCCCCACGTTCTTCATTTTTGAGTGATGCGACGTTGTTTGAGAAGAGGGGCATTTTACCCTCATTGATACGATGTGCATTTATTATGATTTGTGAATCAGCAGCCTGGCGGAATATGGTCGTGAGCCGTGCCACCGGTGCAATCCCGCTAGCGATGATATCGCGTAATACATCCCCTGCCCCAACAGACGGTAATTGGTCGATATCACCTACTAACAACAAATGAGTACCTGGCTTCAATGCTTTGAGCAGGTTGTTGGTGAGTAGAATGTCAAGCATGGAGGCTTCATCCACGACCAGAAAGTCGATATGGAGAGGATTCTCTTGATTATGTTTGAATCCTTCTACAGGGGAGAACTCAAGTAAGCGGTGGATGGTGCTTGCTGGTCGAGAAGTCGCTTCAGAGAGCCTTTTAGCTGCTCGCCCCGTGGGGGATGCAAGTGCATAAGGAATATGCAAGGTTTCAAGTGCGGTGATCAAGGCTTTCAGACAGGTTGTTTTTCCGGTTCCCGGTCCGCCGGTAAGAATACTGACTGCATGGCTGAGTACCATGCGCACAGCAGACTGCTGCTCCTCAGATAGAGTCTGATCAGGAAAAGTAAGTTGATTGATTGTTTTTGAGGATTTCACAGCCCCGGCAAGAGCTTTCAATCGTTCTGCAACCCCTGTCTCTCCAAAGTAAAGCGGGGTCAGGTAAACAACGGGAGAACTGTAGAGACCAGAAGACTCAGCAAGCTTTTTGGATTCTGGATCATTGCCTTTACTGTTCAGGGGAACCATTTCCGGGCGAATACGGTCATCTTGGGCTAAGCGTTCAAGAGCCGGTGCAATCAAGACTGGATCAATTGCCAGCAGTTCCACCGCTCTTTGAGTCAGCAAGTCTTTAGGGGCATACACATGTCCATCATTGATTAGCTCATTCAGAGCAAAGACAATCCCTGCTTCAATACGGGATGGGTGATCTGGTGCAAGGCCGAGTGCTTGTGCGATCTTATCGGCAGTTTTAAACCCAACTCCATAGATATCGCGTTCAAGCTGGTATGGATTTTTTTGGACGATTTCGAGCGCTTTTTCACCATAGGTTTTGTAGATTTTAACCGCCAAGTTAGTACTTACGCCATGGCCATGGAGGAAAATCATAATCTCTTTGACCTGTTTTTGCTCTTCCCAGGCAGCAGTAATCTTGGTCGTGCGATCCTGACCAATCCCAGACACTTCCACCAAACGTTCAGGGTGTTTCTCAATGATCTCGAAAGTCTTTTCTTTGAAACATCCAACAATACGCTCAGCCAGTTTTGGACCGATACCTTTGATCAGACCAGAACCAAGGTAACCTTCAATCCCCGCAATGCTTGCAGGTAAAGTTTGTTCACAAACCTCAACCTTGAATTGTTTTCCATGTTTAGGGTGGGTATCCCAGTTCCCTTGCAAACGAAGATGTTCACCCGGAGATATCTCTGGTAGATTACCGATCACCGTGGCAAGTCCATCAAAACTCAAACCGGGAACTCGTTGCTGCCTGGAACCCTCTGGAAGCAGACGCAACACAGTGTATCCATTTTCTGGATTGTAATATGTGATTCGCTCAACGGAACCAGAGAGGGTGTCCACAAAAACAAGTATACCCGGTAGGTGCAGGACTGGAGGACATGTAACCACTAACTAATTGTTATTTTGAATTTCCTGATCATTCCAAAAGTCTAAGTTGAAATAACCATTTGACAAAGTCTTGAGTTCGAACAATATAATAAGATCCAAACCGTGAAGATGTTTTATTATTGCTTTATATGGCATAATTACAACATTGGAAGAAACTAAATAATGATTTAGAAGGTCGATATATTTTTGATCGTGAAAAAAGAACGGGGTAAACTTTGACGTCGAATAAGAATCTAGCAATTAAAATCAGGATCTAAAAAACATGCTATATTTTCATTGCACTCAAAAACTGCTAAGAGCGTTAGACCTACCCATACAGAAACTGGAAAAAGAACCTGACAGTTCTCCTATGTTGGTATGGTACGCCAATATCATTGAGATTAATGATTTAGTATTCCTTCTCTTTGTGAATGATCCTACCTTATATACTGTCATACTCCCCTTTCCAAGCAGACCAGATTCAGCTGACGTCTTTAGATTTTTCAAAAAAAACCTTGCTAAATCACTTTTATCAGACGGCATCACCCAGCCAAGAATCCAAAGACTTCTCGATGAACACCAAAATAGTGTTTTTATAAAAACGGCGAGCCGAAGTATGATTGGCTCGATGAATGATCTTATAGATATTTTTTGTATCTTTATTAATCAAGACATCGTTGACAAAAACAAAATCAACCTTCATGAAATTCAGAATGATTTAAATAGAATGCCACAACGAAAAATTGGATGGATGTATTCAGTTGATGCAATGCGTGAGAGTTTTCAAGATTAAATGTAGAGAGATTTAATGATATTAGTTCGTTTGCGGTGGTCGAAATGTTTGATCGCTCATTGTCGGCGCTTTCCTTTCTCAACTGGTCTACCTATTTTACGTTCTTCCATTTTGGGAATATGTTCAGGTAAATATACTCGGAGATAGCCTTCGAGTTTTCTACCCACTCCCCTTTTACGCGCCAGTTTACCGGTTTGGCTGACCTGCAATCCTAGTTTTTCGGTCATTTGTTTGGTGGTGATTAGGTTTTCTAAGATATTCTTTCCCCAATTCGTATACTTGAACTCCCAGGGAGATTCAATTTCATTGGACTCAACCGTTGAGATATCCTTTTCTTTGATAAGTTTTTCGATTTGCATACGGACTATGACCATGATCTTTTCCGAAGCTTCCAGTGACAATTGGGTGGTATTTATCCTTTAGCCCTCGCCTTCAGTGCGTTCTCTTTCATCCAAGCCACCAGTTGGATTTTGACGTTCTTTTGAAAAATTTCAGGAGCGTCCGGGTGCCTTTCCATCATAATGGTTCTGATTATTTCAGTTAATGGATACACGCAGCCGGCCACAACATATCTTCGGAACGATTCTTCCATTAAATAAGGTAGATCATCTTGCGCTTTAGACCAAATCGGATTGTGGGTGTTCTCCCCACGCCTATACCAGCCAGCACTCAGGGGCACAGGAATCGAATACCCGTACTTGTCTTGCTGGAGATCAAAAGCATCATTGCTTTCGTATGACGTTGTTTGCTCGGTATCGATGTTGCAAAGCCGGTTTTCATTACCAACCTGTTTTACCAGTCGAATGAGATAAAAGGGCTTGTTGTATTCCCTAATGAATTTTTGGGCTTCAGCAACCTCTTTAAAATAATAATGATTAAGGCACGTAATAAACCAGGTTTCCAGGTAATAGTCCTCCACTTCCACCCTGAATGCATACCTTAATTTCAAAAAAAGGTTCAAGGTCAATTTAATACGATGTGCAAATTCTTTTATGTCCAATTTGTGTTTTTTAATTTCC
>PNNU01000023.1 GCA_013824385.1 Anaerolinea sp. | reverse complement strand
CTGTGAGCCGGCTGCTAACGCAGGAAGAAAACTTACATCCCATCCTGATTGAAAAAATTGAAGGAATACCTGAACAGGGATCCAGTTCAGGCGGCAACAATCCGGATGTGCTTCGTCTGACCGAGGATGGAAAAGTGATTTATCAATCACTAACTGGAAAGCCTCCTAAGGAGAATGAGTACGAATGGTTGATCCGTCGCCATTCTTCATCGGAGCATACCATTTTAAATATCCAGGCGGCAGAAATCCTCGTAGATGCGGGGTATCTGATTAAGGGGCAGGCTCAAGAGATCCAGTTATCTAATGGAGGCACGTTCATTCCAGATATTACCGCCATAGATCAATCCACCGGAGAGTTGGTATTTGTCGAGGTAGAACGGGATGTACACAAAGACCAGATGGCCAGGAAACAAAAATGGATGAACCTGTACGAGGCTTCCAATGGCAACCTATATGTTTTTTGCGATAACCTTACTGGCCAGAGGGCAATCCAAGGAGAGATTAACCTGGCCTTAGGTGGGTTGATTTACAACTCCTTTTTAACGAACCTGCATGGGTTGAGAAATGGAAAGCGTTCTGAAAAGGATGGCGGTATTTGGTTGTCTATCAGACGAGGAAAATAAAATAGGGGAACGACCTGGCAGGACGTTCCTGTCCGGTTGTTCCCCTAGAGTCTTAAGGGGGAATGAAGTGCTAAGGGTGGTTTATGTTAGATATGATCGCCAATCAGCCGGGAATCCATAATCTTCCAGGTGAAAAAACGGCCTCTTTTTTTCATTATCAGAAATAGTTTGGATAAATTCCTGCCATAACCTACGGTCTGATAGCCGCTGCATTACTAGAAAAAATGCAAAGAGCCTATTATTCTTAGTTGCATCCCAACCAAACGATTTAGCCATGATGGGCCGTAAAGGGTACTCTCGACGATATAAATATCCATAATGAGCACAATTGTTTCGAAGAACACTTAAGACATGCAACCATTGCCCAAACAGGTAATCATTTACGTTGTAAATGTTTCTAGCGATGATTTTCTTGTCCTTCTCTTGAAGATTGCCGTAGAACTTGGAGAGGGTATTGAATGATAAGAATTCAATTACGACCCAGATCGGGAATAATCCACCATAGTGAGTTCTGTGATGCTTTATTACAGGATCAGATTGGTTGCGAGAGGTTTCGTTTGAAAAATTATCCAGAATTGCTTGCCAGATCGGCTCATTTTTGTAGACGTTCTTTTGATAAAACACATCTGATCCGTAGGTAACCCCTAGGTAATGAGATACTTGTGTTCGAGTCTTAACTTCTATCGGCTCTAAAATTGTTAGTATTTTATTTCGAAGCCAACTGTCGTTACCATAGATTGCCATTACTTGGGAAAATTGTGTTCCCTCGCGAAAATGATCAGGAGAATCCATCAGCTTGTGAAAGTATATGTTAAGGCGATAATAATGGCTGGATGCGAGGAAAGTTGCAGCTGTGGCTTCGCTGTCAATAATCATTCCCCTTGTCCGTAACAGAGCTATTTGATCTTGGATTGATAAAGGTGGTTTCAGTGGCATGGCAATTATCTACTTATTAAAAAAATGACCCACCTCGGTGCGCATGCTAAGCAGAGGCGTGGTGGGTACTGTTAAACTTATTATACCCGAATCAATCATATTTACAAGTGTTTCTTCGGAAAACATTTTTGTTGTATCGCTATTTGGTTGAAAGTATGATGATTTTTTCAAAATTCAAATACTCCCGATTTGATCCACCCTGGAATTTGTAGCCAGAATTAGATCTATGAAATCAAAAAAGAGAGGGTTGGAGGGTAGATGATGGAGGAGGTTGCGTCACATTGAATGCGGCGTAAACTCGGCCTTTAAAATAGATTGCGTCACAATCAACCAACCATTCTGTTCCACTCCGAAATGGAATTCTGTCCTTCCCTTTTGAACTTTGGCGTGTTTCAAAAACTTTGTAAAGAAGATGATTAACTGGTATCGTTGTGAATTTAGCAATGGTATATTTTTCTTGGCTCGGTGATTTGGTTGAATATTGGACAAATAAATGTGGTAATTGGTTTGGCTGATGAGGTAAGAGAGCTGCTTGAGGCGCTTGTGAATTTGGGCGAATTCCATAATTGCATACAACCACAAAACACTTGTGTGATGAACATTGAGCTAATTGGATGGCAATTGCGGGTTTTGATGCTGGAAATTGATGATCCAACTCAGGTAGCAAAGAAATACTAAATCCTTTCTCAGATATTACCGTTGAAATAAAATCTGATGGGATTATAAACTCCGCGGCTCCGATGTTGGCAAAACGATCTTCTAAAGCACTCAAATCTTCATTTCGATCTGCAATTTGGTTAAGAAAAGAGTAAAGGTCATTATCCTCTCGGATTATATGATGAGTGATCTCATGGAAATATGTAAAATTTTGATGTTCAGAATCAGCCCCATCCGGATCAATCCAAATAATTGGTTGGGGTCGTGAGGGGGGATTGGCAGGAATATACCCACCATAATCAAAATCCAACTTTTTTTCTTCAACTTTAATCCCTAGATATTCTGCATAAGAATCGTTAACCCCTTGATACGAAGGTGGATTCAGACCATTGCATTGAGCCTTGATCGTTCTGATTTGTTCCACAAGGCGATATTTGGCATCCCGAAATGAATTAACCCCCATTCCTTATCGCCCCATCATGAATTTAAGAGAATAATAATACTCCCGCCATTGATCTTTAGTTTCTGGTTTTCTTTTTGCCCTTCTTTCCATTGTAAGCATCACTTCTACGACCTCAGGATCCAAATTCGGGTCTTCGGTCATCAGTTCCCTTAGACCTGGTGGATACAGGTCCCTGTTTTCCATTTTATTATCTTGACTATCCTCAAGAAGATCACTTAAATTAACCTGATAAAAATTTGCTAGTTTTTGAAGAGTCTCGAGCGAAGGTTTTGTTTTCCCGCGCTCCATATCTGATAGAAAAGATACTGATATGCCTGTTTCTTCAAACACTTTCTGCAATGTATAATCCCTTAAGTTTTTGCGAATTCCTTTGAGTTTTTCACCCAGTTCCATAATTTCCTCCAGACAGAATCCTCCCCATATATCTATATATACCCATTTTTAATATTCCTGTCAAGGCGTAATTGTGATGAATATACGCCTTGACAGGAATAATTGCGGTATGTATAATTTACGCTGTGAACGTAAATACTTTATGTTTTCTTCTTAGACGATGGGGAGAAAATGGGTAAATTGGAGAAGAATTTATATGTCAATATCTGATGTTCCTGAAAAAGTAAGAGTTTTACTTTGGGCAAAATCAGCCGGTCGCTGTGAGTTCGATAGTTGTAATGAACCGTTGTGGCGAGATAGTTTAACGCAATTGGAAATGAATTTTGCTGAAGTAGCCCATATAATCGGAGACCGCCCTAATGGCCCTCGTGGACATCCAGTTTTTTCCCAAGTATATTGCAATGATATCTCCAATTTGATGCTTATGTGTCGCAAACACCATCGGATGATCGATGAAATATCCGAAACTTACTCTGAGGATGTGTTGCGCCAAATGAAACAAGCCCATGAAGAACGAATAGAGATACTAACAGAATTAAAACCAGATAAAACCAGTAATGTATTGATATATAAAGGTCGCATTGGTGACTTTCAGCCAAAAATAAATTTTCGCGATACCTGGTTAGCTATGTCTCCTGAATGGTATCCTGCTAGCCGGCTACCGATCGAGTTGGGATTGAGTAATGGCGCATTTGAAGATAATGAAGAAGACTTTTGGTGGATGGAAAATAAAAATCTTGAGCGTCAGTTTGCACAAAAAGTAACACCTCTACTTTGTCATGATGGTGAGAGAAATCACTACTCTGTATTTGCTTTTGCTCCCCAACCCTTATTAATTAAATTAGGTTCTCTACTCTCAGATCTGTATCCAGCAGAAGTCTACCAATTACACCGTGAGCCTAATAATTGGGAGTGGCAGCCTGGCCCAGAGAGATTCGATTACTGTGTTTATGAACCAAACACCGCATATCCACTGGTCGCTCTCAACTTATCGTTAAGTGCAACGATTGATAGTTGTCGGATAAAAGCAACTTTAGGCAGTCAAGCTTATTCCGAATGGCGAATGACAATTGTCAACCCAAACAACGATTTTTTGAAAAGTAAGACGCAGTCACAACTATTTCGGCAGGAATTCCGGCAGTTATTAAACCAAATCAAGGCTAAACACGGCGAAGAAGCCGTAATTCATATATTTCCGGCTGTGCCAATGTCGATTGCTGTAGAAATCGGCAGAGTTCGGCAACCCAAAGCGGATCTTCCGTTCGTTGTTTATGATCAAAACAACAAAATAGGTGGATTTGCTCAGACCATAGTGATAGGAGATATTAAAAATGGTTAGAATTCAAAGGACTGATATCGGCTACTTATTAGACGAGATAGCACAATCTCTGGACATTTCGAATAGTCTGTTCGAGGATGCTGAGAAGAAGTATCGAGCTGTAGGATCGTGGTTGGGAGAAGGAAATTCTCCACTTGCTATATTTTCGCCCGAAATTTATCCACAGGGATCTTTCCTTTTAGGCACCGTCATAAAGCCAATAAGCGATAAAGATGAATATGATATTGATTTAGTTTTTCGGCTCGTGGTTTCAAAAGATCAAATTACCCCCAAAAAACTCAAGCACCTTGTTGGTGATCGGTTAAAAGCAAATGATGTGTATCTGCGTATGTTGGATGAGGAAGGCAGAAGGTGTTGGACCTTAAAATACGCGGATAATGCCCAATTTCACATGGATATTCTTCCTGCAATACCAGATGAATATTTTTCCGGCGTTCTTCAAAAACAAGGGGTTCCATCCAATTTTGCAGGTACCAGCATTGATGTCACCGATAATACCAAAGCGAACTACAGTATGATCTCTATGGATTGGCCCAGGTGCAATCCAAAAGGGTTTGCTGCCTGGTTCCAGAGCCGAATGTTAATTCAATACAATGAATTACGCAAACATATTTTTGGGGAAGCATATAAGGCTGAAATTGAAAAGGTTCCCAATTATCTGATAAAAACACCTTTGCAACGTTGTGTCCAACTTCTTAAAAGGCATCGAGATATTGTTTTTGAAAATGATCAGGAAAATAGGCCAGCATCAATACTAATAACTACCCTGGCTGCGTATGCGTACCAGAACGAAGCAGATTTGGTTGACGCAATGATCAATATCATTGATAGAATGCCATCTTTCATTACAGAGCGAAATGGCGTTTCTTGGGTCCCGAACCCTGTGGACCCTTCTGAGAATTTTGCAGATAGGTGGGCAGATCATCCGGGTCGTGAACCAAATTTCAAGGACTGGCTTCGAAAAGTAAAGTCGGATTTCAATAAAATCCTTTCGTGCTACGATTCTGATTCTGCGGGGAAGATATTAGTTCCAATATTTGGTGAGAGAATTTCCAGGTCCACGATTACAAAGTTTGAGGAAGCTGCACAGTCCCGATCTTTCAATAGTATTCCTACTCTTCAAAAAGCACCACCTGTTGTTAATATTACAAGACCCAATAAACCTTGGGGGTTTTAGGATGGTAGATTTATGCATCATCGATAATCAATATTGGGAATTGATAGAAAGTTATCCAGAACTTCGACTTGATTATTTAGGTGGAGAAAACAGGATTAGCGGAAAGCTGATTTTTTCCGCTAATTTTCAATACCAACGGATAGATGATGAATACATAATCGAAGTAATTATTCCAGACACTTATCCCGATTCTTTGCCAACTGTTCGGGAAAAAGGCAACAAAATTTCCAGAGATTTCCATAAATATCGAGATGATTCATTATGCCTTGGAGCCTCTCTTGCCATAAAACTTAAGTTTGCAAAACAACCAACACTGCTTGGGTTTATTGAAAACTGTGTGATTCCTTACCTATATTCATACAGTTACAAATGTACGTATGGATTTCTGCCATTTGGTGAATTATCGCATGGTTGGTTAGGCGTCTTGGAGTATTACAAAGATTTATTTGATATCAATGATGAACGAACAATCCTTCGACTATTAAAGACATTGGCTCAAGATAAATATAAGGCTCATTCAAGATGTCCGTGTGGAAGCAGAAAACGAATTCGGGATTGTCATGGGAACTTGTTTAAAAAACTAATACCTTTGCAACCAACGATGAATTACTTTGAAGATTATCAAGCAATTTTGGAGGGGTTGAAAAAGAACAAATAATTCTAAGAACCTTCGGATAGCTATATTCGGAGAAATCATAGCTGCTTAGTATTTTTCAGTTAAGGGATTCGTCATAAAAGTAATTTTTGAATATCTCCTAAATTTTTTTAATCAAGGACGGCCTACGATAAAACTGATGGCGAAAAAAGAAGAGATCACCAATAGTGCACACTGTATGCACTATTTGACCTTACAATTAATATAAATATTCATCCACCGCTTTTAATAAAAGGGGGAACTAATGACCACACCCAAAAACATGCGAGCACAAACATTTACCCTGAAAAATGGTGGGGCTATACACACTTATAGCAATGATGAAGTCATCCTGCTACAAATTCGACGCTCTACTCCCACGGAAGAGGATATCTTGCAGCCTTCCGTGAAAGTTGCTGTAAATTTATCACAACAAGAAGCACTAGCAATTGCCAGTGAATTGCTGTTAGCGGTATCTCGCCAACTCAAAGATGCAAGCCAATCAAGTGAAACAGTTTCTTTAGGAATAAATCAATGACAACTGAACTTATCATTGCTCCCCCTGTAACAGGAAAGACAACAGCCTGTATCCAACGGATACGGGCCATGCAAACGGATAGCCCTTTGGCAAGAATCTGGGTTGTTGTACCCGATCGTCTGCAGGCCGCCGCATTTCGCCGAAGATTGGCAGGTTCTGGTGGTGCTCTGGGAACCTATGTCGGGACATTTGGGGATCTATATCGGAGTATTCTAGAACGTTCAGGAACTTATGTGCCGGTGGCTTCATCTCCTTTATTGCATCGGCTTGTCCAAGAAACGGTAGATCGTGCTGTGGCACAGGGGGATTTATCGCATTTTGCACCATTACAGTTGCTACCGGGCTTTATTCTTGCTCTTCGCGAATCATTTGCGGAGCTTAAACGGTCTCTTGTCTATCCAGAACAATTTTCAGATTTTTCTCGTTCTGGATCGGCTGCTCAAAAAGACCTTGCTGTTTTGTACTCCCGGTATCAAGCTCGCTTACGAGAATTAAATTGGGCTGATCCAGAGGGTATCAGTTGGCTTGCAGTCGCAGCGCTTGAGCACCAGTCATCAGCAACCAATTCAATTCATCTTCTTGTTGTAGATGGATTTGATTCATTTAATGGGGCTCAGTATCGAGCCCTGAAAATGTTATCTCAGCAAGTTGGCGATTTATTGATCACTTTCCCTGGAAAAATAGGATCCAAGCGGCCGGCACATCGCCGTTTTACAGAAAACATTGAAAGACTTATTCGCGAGTTATCTCCCCAAATAACTACATTGGACCTTTTACCATACCTGCCACCTGATCTTCGCCATATTGAAAGCCAATTATTTGAGGCGGAAACTATTGCTATTCAAACAACAGACCAACCCATCTTACTTGAAGCACGGTCACCTGCCGATGAAGCTCGGGAAGCTTTGCGCTGGATCAAAAGATTGGTCGTGCGGAAAAACGTCCCATTATCTAGCTGTATGATATTTACTCCTAATCCCACGGTTTATCATCCGCTACTCAGGGCATACGCAACCGAATATGGTATTCCGATCCGTTTTACGCAAGACGAACCCTTGAGCAACTCACCAGCTATCACAGCTTTATTGAATTTGATTACATTGCCTTCGAGAAATTTTAGCACTCGTTATGTTATCAATGTTCTACGTTCACCCTATTTTGAGTTATCCATAAATCCAGAAACAGCGGATAAATTTGAAATGGTCAGTCGGGTGGCGCAAATTGTAGAAGGTCGAGATCAGTGGTCTGAAACATGGGACCGCCTGACCCCATCTTCGATTCATGGTCAATCAGATTTGGATGATGAACGCATCCTACCAGGATTGCCACGCGGATCTCAGGCATCTGAATTACGCTTGGTCATGGATGCTTTTTTCGAAAATATCACCCCACCCGACCACTCATGTACTCAGACCGAATGGATTACCTGGCTTGAGGATTTACTGGATCGATTGGGATTTTATGAAAGAGCGAATAGCGAACGGGACCAGGCTGCTTGTGAGGCTTTTCGAGAGACATTAAGAGCCCTTGTTTTGAGTGAAGCAGTTGCTGGAGAACGTCATGGGGATTATCGTCAATTCCTAATGGATTTGCAGGGCACACTAGAAGGGATAGGACTTCGAGAACCTACCCTTGATGGGAAACCCGCCCTCTTGGTAGGCCGCATGGTCGAGGCTCGTGGATTACGTTTTCAAGCCGTGGCTCTCCTGGGCTTTTCTGAAGGGGTGTTTCCTGCGAATGAACACCCAGATCCTTTTCTAGATGAAAGCTTGCGCGCTACCCTGGGTCTAGAGCAGCGTTTACAGCGTGAGCAGGCGGGATTGTTTTATCAAGCAATCACTCGAACTGACCAATATCTTTTAATCACCCGGCCATATCTTTCTGATGATGGTGAAAAATGGGAGGAGTCAACATTCTGGAAATCGGTTCAGCGACTTTTCGATACATCTGTGGTTGAAACGGTTCACCCCGATGACCCCCAACCCCTTACAGAAGCTGCTTCTTCACAAGAATTGCTTTTTTCGGCTATCCGCCGACGTAGCCTACCTCAGGTATATGAATTTCTAAATGGGCGCTGGAATGGATTACGCCATGCGCGCGAAGTATTAAAAGCCAGAAGATCGAAACTTGCTGGTGGTCCCCATGAGGGATTTGTTGAACCTATTGCACCTGCCTTAAATCAACGATATTCACCAGCCCAAATCTGGAGTGCGTCACGATTGGAGTATTACGGCAGCTGTCCCTACCAATTTTTTGTCAGGACGGCACTCGGTTTAGAGCCGCGCATTCTGCCAAAATTGGGATTGGATCCCAATCAATTAGGCTCGATGCTGCATAAAATCTTGGAAGAGACCTACAAAAATCTGCCCGATCCAAAGGATATACAGGCAGCTTTGGTGTCTTTGAGAACTACTTCCGAACAGGTGTTTTCAACTGCCCCAAGGGTTTATGGTTTTCGCCCTTCTTCTCTGTGGGATTATGAAAAGGTGCAATTACAAGACAATCTAGAAAAAACAGTCCGTGCTTTGGGAGAAGATAGCGGCTGGACACCTTTTGCCTACGAATTGGTATTTGGCATTGACGGGGTCCCGCCGTTAGAGATTGATCTCGGTGATGAAACCCTGCGAATTCGAGGCGTGATTGATCGGGTGGATCGAGATACAAACGGTCAATTACGGGTGGTGGATTATAAAACAGGCAGTTCTCATCTGGCATCCAGCGATTTGAAAGATGGACACCGTTTACAACTTCCTATCTATGCATTAGCAGTACGGGATGCGCTCAATCTGGGAACCCCTGTAGATGGAATTTACTGGAAAATACTTGGTGCAGAAGCCGGCTCTCTAAAACTGGCTAAATTTAAAACAGACTCTGCACAAGGTGTGGGTGCTGCAGTGGAAGTGGTTTGTGAACACTTGAATCGGATTGTAAAAGGTATTCACTCTGCAGAATTTCCTCCCCATCCACCTCGAGCTGGATGCCCGTCGTATTGTCCAACTTCTCAATGGTGCTGGCGTTTTGAACCGGAGTGGTGATTTATGAATGAAAATCTTAGAGATCGTGTTGTTTCTTCCTTTGGATTGACCTCTGATCAACAGACCGCCGCACTTGAACGTGGTCGCGATGTGGTCGTAACAGCTGGGGCAGGCAGTGGTAAAACTCGCACATTAGTAGCCCGTTATGCATCTTTATTAGCGGATGGTTATTCTCCACGCAGCGTTGTAGCTATTACGTTTACTGAGAAAGCGGCCCGTGAAATGCGATCTCGGGTAAGACAGTCATTAAATGACCTGGTTCGACAGTCAGATTCTGAAACTGAACGTCATCGATGGATAGCTTTGAATGCTGAAATGGACTCTGCTCGGATCGGGACGATCCATAGCTTGTGTTCAGAAATATTACGGGCCCATCCCGCTGAAGCAGGAATTGATCCAAAGTTTGATGTCATCGATGAAGGATTGGCAGCCGCATTACGGACCCAGCTTGTCGAAGATACGATGGCGTTTCTGGTAGGGCAGCCGGAATTTGCGCCCCTTTTCAGTATTTTAGGAATTAACCCCCTGGCTGAATTATTGGCTTTTCTGCTTGGTCACCGTTTGGAAGCACAAGAAGCGTTTGATAAGAACATCGACGGCTCCCAGATTATTCGGCAAGCTATTGAAACAGCACTTCAGGACCCATCCATTACAAATGGTATTGCAGAGTTACGTAGTATGGGTAGGACAAGCCTGATCCAGGACGCAGGCGATAAACTTGCGATCCAGGTGGAGGATTTATTAGCCTTGTGGGAAGAGGCGGAGAAAGCACTTGTTGCCGATGATTTTATTGCATGCGCCGGATCTCTGTACCAGGCGCGGCGAAATAAAATGAAGGGTAATATTGGCAGCAAAACTAGTCGAGCGAAAGAAATCGTTGCCGAACTCCAAGCTGCCTACGATCGGTTGCTTGATCCCTTTGTCGGTGGAGAAGATTCCAAAGTTCAACCTCCGGATCCCGTTACGGAAGCGTGTTTTATCCAAGCCTGCCAATTAATCCGACCTGCATTTGAGCTTCTTTCTGCTTCTTACAAAGATGCTTTGCGCCAACGTCGGGCGCTTGATTTTGATGACCTCGAGAATGGAGCAGCTCAATTATTAAAGCAGCCAGAAATCAAAACTCGATGGCAAGGCGAAATTGCTGCATTATTAGTGGATGAATTTCAGGATACCAACGAACGTCAACGAAATATTGTGGAAGCTCTGGCCGGCTTACCAGGCAGATTGTTTGTAGTCGGAGATGCGCGCCAGAGCATTTATCGTTTCCGCCGTGCAGATGTTACCGTTTTCCGCTCAATTCAACTACGTGTCAAAAACCAAGGGGGTCTGGTCATTGATCTGGACCAAACTTATCGTGCTCATGAACCTCTCTTAAATGCAACAGGTGATTTGTTGCAAGAAGTCATGGGAACAGTTGAAGATCCATCCCGCCCATATTATGTGCCTTATTCGCCTCTCCAGGCCAATCGTAAGACCACGCCTGAATACCTATCTGATCCCCATATAGAACTGGTATTGGGTGCCGGGGAGGATGCAGCCAGTGCAAGACCTCTGGCTGCGCGAGCCCTGGCTACTCGTTTGCTTGAACTTAAAAACCAAAAACAAATTCACACATGGGATGATGTGACCCTGCTTCTACGGGCTTCAACCGGCTTTGCCGCTTATGAAAACGCATTTGAAGAAGCATGCATTCCATTTGTAACCGTCGCCGGGCGTGGGTTTTACGACCGGCCTGAAATTCGGGATGTCATCAATATCCTACGGGCATTAGCCGACCCTGCGGATGATCTGGCGATGGCTGGGCTTTTACGCTCCCCCGCTTTTGGGTTAACAGACACGGCGCTATACCAATTACGCTGGCAAAATGCAGCACCTGTCCCTTATTGGACTGCGCTCCAGGGTGATCTTTCGGTATTGGATAACTCTGATCAACCCCGGGCTACTCGAGCATTGATCATATTGAAGGATCTTTTGCCGCAAGTTGACCGGATTCCAGTATCCGAGTTGTTGAAGAAACTGGTGGATGCGACCGATTATAGGGCAATCCTGGCAGTCGATGATAACAGTGGAACAGGCGGGCGATTATGGCGAAATTTGGATAAACTCCTCGCAGATGCCCAAACCAGTGGACAAGTAAATGTTCGTGATTTTCTCGATTACCTCATAACCATCAATGATGCTGGCGCACGTGAAGGTGAGGCTCCGGCTGAAGCTCAAGGGTCGGTGCGCCTGATGACAATCCACAAATCCAAAGGTCTGGAGTTCCCGATCGTTGTTTTAGCCGATGCCAGTCGAGAGCCCAGGGGTGGCAGCGATGCAACTTATCTCATGCCGAATCTGGGATTAGCTTTTAAGTTAGATCCACCACCCATGCTTTACCGCCTGGCAAAATGGGAGGATCAATGTCAGAACGATGCCGAAACCCAGCGCCTGCTGTACGTTGCACTCACACGAGCGAAAGATAAACTGATCATCAATGGACACACAACATCTACTACCAAGGGGGATTGGACAACTAAAGCCTGGTTGGGTGAATTGAGTGCAGCTGCTCAGATTGATGTAAATACACTGGTCCAGCAAGCAGGCACCGAAATCGAAGCTCGTACCATATCCGGACAGGCTGTCCGCGCCTGGGCGATACCGATGGATACCAGCCAGATAAAATTCGACGACCCCCAAGAAATAACGATGGTTCAGGAATCAGATATTGCCCCGATCTATGCACCTCTTTTAGAACCCATTACGCCGATAATAACCGAAGATGAATCCATAGATGTTCATCCCTGGCGCGCAACTGGGTCTGTAGAAGTTGTCCCACCTGGTGTTATTGGACAGATGGTGCACAAAGCCATCGAACTCTGGCTGTTTCCGGATGATCCACAGCTAATCCCCTTGTTAGAAACAGCAGCTCAAAGCGCTGGGCTCGCCCAACTGTCTCAACGGATAGTTGCGATCCGTCATGCAATTGATATTTTGACCCGGCTACAAAATAATTTCCTCCGAGAAGAGATAGAAGCAGCCTCACAGCATTTTCACGAACTGCCCTATTCCAGAATGGTTGATGACTATGCCGAGACAGGTTATATCGATTTATTGTATTGTTCTCAAACTGGGTGGCAGATTGTGGATTTCAAAACGGATTCGATCCGAAGCGCAGCTGAACGTGCGGAATTGGTAAGCAAGTACTCCAGACAGATGCGGAGATATGCCAGCGCGGTGGAAACATTGATTGGCCAACAGGCGCAAACGAGGATTTGTTTCCTAGACGATAACGGCCACATCGGATTGGTTACGATTTGATGGGAAAAATAGATTTCGTCATTCAACAAATATTTTACCCACCAATGGTGATATATATCAATAGTGCACACTGTGTGCACTCTAATCTTCTATACTTTTATTATGGAAGATAGAAAAGGAAGTTGAACCATGTCTCAAAGGCAACAATTGGAACGCATCATGGAAATTGATCGCCGTATTCGAGATGAGGAATACCCGAATGCAGATCGATTGTCGGGAATTCTCGAAGTGAGCCGGCGGGTCATTTTTAATGATCGGGATTTCATGATCAATCGTTTGGGAGCCCCAATTGAATTTGACCGGGTCCGCAGGGGGTGGTATTACACCGATAAAACCTGGATTTTGCCAGGGATGATTGTTACTGAAGGCGAACTGTTAGCGTTCTTTTTAAGTGTAGAGATTTCAAAAAGGTATTTGGGCACCAGCCTTGAATCTTCTCTTCGATCGGCAGTAGAAAAGATTTCCAAAGGTGTCAAAGGCCCAGTAACAGTTGATATGGATACGCTTCGATCGCATTACACCTTCTCTGCACCCATGTTGATCTCAGCAAATGAACAATTCTTATTGGATATCCACCATGCAATTTACGGTAGTCAATGTTTGTGGATGCGATATTTCGCTGCATACCGGGGTGAATATACTGAGCGCACGGTTATGCCATACCATCTGAATAATGTTAGAGGAGATTGGTATCTTATCGCCTTCGATAAACTGCGCAATGAGTTTCGCACCTTCCTGGTGAGTCGAATTGAAAACCTGAAAATTTTGCCAGATAAATTTATTAGAGATGCGAAATTCTCGGTCTCAGATTGGATGGGCAGTGCCTTCCAGGCTGACCGAGGTGGTGAGTTAACCGATGTATCGATCAAATTTAACGCTGTGACCGCACGATATATCCGTGAACGGAATTGGCATGTATCGCAGAAGATTGAAGAACTCGAGGATGGATGCCTGATTCTTCATCTGAAAACTGGCGGCCTTGGTGAAGTAAAACGTTGGGTACTGCAATACGGGAGCGGGGCTGAAGTCCTTTCTCCGGAAAGTTTACGCCAGGATTGTATTGTTGAAATAAGCAATTTGGTGGGTGTTTATGGAATCTAATTTGTGATAGTAGGAGTGGCAATGGTGAATAAAGAAAATTGCTTTGATACAGATAAGCCCAACGAAACATTGTCGTTTTTGATATCGGGTTTGGTTGCCTTTTCAGAGAATAAGTGGATGTACCCGTATCCATCCACTCTGATTAGAGCCCGAGGTTTGTTATTTGGCGCTTGTATCGAACAAGGAAAATTTAATTTTCAATCGATTAGTGATTTTCTCAATTTACTTCAAACGCCTCTCAAGGATTGGTGGCCATTTACCAAACTGCCAGATGGTATTGATCCAGACATCCCAATGCTCGATTCGCAGCTACAGATATCCACCCAGATGGAAGAACTATTACTCGACCTCGATGATCTATCTGGTAATCAAAAATTTAATGCCAACGAACTCAAGCTCGTTTTAGATAACCGGAAGATTCGGGAAGCTGTACTAAAAGTTCAAAAACATCCTGAATTAGAAGATGCTTATGTGATCCTTCGGCGATTTCTGATTGAAAACCCCTGGATCAATATGAATGATGGAGTAAATATACCTAACGAAACTGTCCAACTAATGGGAAAAATCAGTGACTTCTACGAAAAACCATCACCCAATATGCTGCATGAAGGGAAATACTGGCTTTGCCCCCGCTGTAATGGAATATTGATCTGGACTGATGGAAAATCCAGATGTGCAACGAAAGGCTTATGCGAGCAAATCGTTGACCTTACCCAGGCAAAAGCGATAACCTCTGATATAAGTACGTTGAAAATGACTTTCAGGAAACGGGTTCAATTGCCAGGATTACCGGAGCTGGATTTATATCGAGAACTCTCCAAAATCCCTGGCGTTAATGTCACATTATGGCCAGAGGCTGATCGTTACGATCTACTCGTTGAGAAAAATAGAACCCTACGCTGGGCAATTGATGTTAAGGATTATGCAAGCGAATTTACCCTGAGTAATTTATTGCGCCAATCTAAGCCGCCATATATGAAGAATGTAAAATTTTATTATGTCATTCCAGATTATCGGGAAAGAATGACCTCAGGGTATCTCCAAAACCTGAAGAAACTAACTCCTCAGTCGAAAATCCAGCTGATGAGTACCTTGGTCAGAGAAGTTGCCAAAGCATAGGTCGATAGCAACTCTAGTTCGTTTGCCTTAAACCTAAAAGGAGACAAATATATATGTATTCTTCACTTCAAGATTTGTTCAAAACCCGATTTCCTACCGAAAGTAACGACAAAGAGATTAGCTTTAATCTCTTAATCAGAGTAGAGACGGGGCTTCGCCTGTTAGAAGTGCTAGGAATACAAGATCAACCGGTTTTGACCATCTGGGCTCTCAATCAAGGTTTAATCGTACCAGCTTTGGCCAACTTGAAGCTCAATGAAATCCAAAAACGTTGGCTCGTAAATTACCGGGCTGTCATCCACCGAACGAGTAAAAGGGATTGGCAATTTGATTTTTCGACGTACACCCAATATCCTGAAAATAAAAGAGTATATCGCCTCCCAAGCGATGAGAATTACGAGGCTGAATCACTTTCAAGAACTGGGAGACAAAAACAAAGAATTAATGTCTATGATGAAGTGTTTTCCGGAATACTACCATTCAGGAAAGAGAAGAGGCCGCTTGCGTCACAAGGTCAATATGGATTTTCATATAACCGAGAATACAAGGGAGAAGTAGTCTTTTCGGAAAAAGTATTGAGAGAAACGCGGAAACATACATTCCCGACATTCAAGATTCCTCTTGAAAGAACCACGCAAGCGTACTCACATCAACGCTTGCGTGAATTAGCTTCAGAAATGGATCGCCTGGAGCAGGAGCATGGAGATAAACGCCTCAATAAATGGCTCGACCGTGTCGATACAATGATACGGTACCGAGCCTGCCGCCCAGATGGGAGCCTGAGCGATGTAAATACAGAAGTTTTGGCAATTTCGGGAATGACTCACGTCGCTGGTATGGTCGGCTCTGGAAAAAGTACGATCGCGACATTGATCGCCTTTGACATCGCCAAACACCATCCTGGCCAACGTGTTACTTTGGTTGTTGCAGATGTTGTAGAAGTTCTTCGGATGTCAGAATATTTCAATAACTTACTCGCAGAAAGCAATACCCCAGTATCGGTTCCACTTCTCGGGGCCACTATGCGAGATTCTCACCTCATCAACGTTTATCGCCAAAAGGAATTTTCAATCACTTCCGATCGATGGCGATTGAGGTTCTTGGATACGACTTGCCTTATCAAGCATTGGCTCGCCAATATAGACGACACAGTCGAAGGCCGCATGAATCCAGGGAATGAACCATGTAATGAACTCTATGAACTGAATGACAAGAGCGACCGAAAGAAAAACTATTTATGTCCTATGTTCTCAATATGCCCAATGCAACAAGCATATCGGGATCTGGTTGACGCCCCAATTTGGGTAACGACAATGGGCGGACTTGGTCAGGCTAAGGTCCCTTCACAAGTGGATAACAGACAGA
>PNNU01000022.1 GCA_013824385.1 Anaerolinea sp. | reverse complement strand
CGACGAAAAATGATGCCTTATTTCTTAGGCGGATTAGCCGGGGTTCTTGTCATTCTTGGGATTTTCATCATCATTACGGTGGTTGGCGGAAAGAATAAACCATTTTCAGGTTTATTCTCAACCAAAACCCCAACGGCGACAGTAACATCAACTCCAACGGCCACACAACCGTCACCCACACCATCCTTGACACCCACTGAGACACTGACACCGACCCCTGAGCAGACAGCCACACCGTCGGCACCATATCAATATGTTGTGAAATTTGGTGATGATTGTTGGACAATCGCGTACACACATAATGCAGATCTGTTATATATGCAACAAATAAACCTCTTCACTGATCCAAAGAATCCATGTCCAATTAATGAGGGTGACCCAATCTGGATTCCTGCACCCGGTCAAAAAATGCCCACCCCCACACGCGTGCCTGATGATGTTGCCAGAGCGACAAAATACACCTATATTATCCAATCTGGTGACACTTTGGCTACCATCGCCTCCTATTTCAACAGCACAGTGGAAGATATACTCAATTACAACACTGCCATAAAAGACGAGAATGCCATAAATGTTGGTGATACCATAACCGTGAGAGCGAACATCGTCACTCCAACCGCTACAGTGAGAGCTACGAGCACGCTATCCAACGAACCAACGGCAACTCCTTCTCCATCCGCGACTAAAACACCTTAATCAAGTTACGAATAATAATAAAAGTCCTGAGTTCAATTTAGAATTCAGGACTTTTTATTATTCCTGTTTCGTTTCAGGAAGTGAGTTTTTAACATCCTGATCGCCCAATTTGCGCTTTCAATCAGATCTACATCCGTTGTGTGCCACAGAAATGATTCAATACAAGAAATCATTTCCGGTTCCCCATTATTTCCAAGCCAAACGAGGGCATTACGCTGCAAGCCCTTAAGTTTTGTCCTGTTTAGTGCTGTTTCTTTATAAAGTTTAGAGAACTCTTCTGGTGAAATTGAGAGAATGATGAGTAACTTTTCTTTTGACCAGTTTTGAATCTGAGTTTGAGATGATGAAAGACTATTCTTTTGATTCCAGGGGCAAACGGTCTGGCAGATATCGCAGCCGAATAACCACTTTGCGAGTGACGGACGCAACCCCTCAGGAATGGAACCCTTGTTTTCGATGGTCAAATAACTGATGCATTGATTTGAATCAATGGTGCGGTCCTGCTGAATGCAAGCGGTGGGGCAGGCATCAAGGCAGCGATGACAGGTGCCGCAGCGATCAGTGGCAAAAGGCAGGTCTGGTTGTAATTGAAAATCGATAAAGAGCTCTGACAACAAAAAAGCCGAACCAATTTCAGGAGAGATCAGGCATGCGTTTTTTCCGATCCAACCCAGACCGGCACGCGAAGCTAATTCTCGCTCAAGGATGGGTGCGCTGTCTGAAAATGATTGGGCATGAATGTTGGGATCAATTTCTTTTTGCATAAAACTTACAAGTTGATCTAGTTTAGTGGGGAGAAAAAGATGGTAATCTTTGCCTGCGGCGTACCCGGCAATCAAAGCTTCGCCCGTCGAAGGGTTGTCTTTGGTTTGATTCAAGGCATAAGGCCAACCCAGTGAAATAATCGTTTTGACCCCCGGAACCAGATGTTCTGGATGCTGACGCATGGTGCGATGCCTGGCAGTATCAAGGTAAGTCATGCTGGAGTGCCTTCCCTGGTTAAGCCATTTTTCGTAACGCTCAAATTCAATGGGAGTCTCTGGCGACGTAAATCCGCATAAAGAAAAGCCAAGGCGGATTGCCTCGGCTCTAATTTTGCCTTCAAGATTTACTTTATCGTTTTGCAGTGTTTCCATACCTGTATATTATCAGGTCGGAGTGGAAGAAGGGGTTGCTGTTGCAGGAGTGCCGGTGGTAGTGGGGACAGTCGTGCCCGAGGTCGGTGTGGCGGTTTCATTGCCGACATTGAATATGACACTCACCTGTTCGCCAAATGGAAACCCACTGGCGCTGTACATCTGCCACCAACTGACATAAGAGCCGTTGGTTGTGGGAGCAATGAATGGAACTGTGATCTGAACGGCTTCTCCAGGGGCGACATTTTTGGTTAAATTCACAGCCATGACGGTGGCTTGTGGACCAAAAATATAAATGATCTGGTAATCTTTGGTCCAGGTGGTGGTACCTGAATTAATAATGGACCATGTCTTGTTGAATGCAGCTCCCGGTTTGATAATTGATCCGTCAGGGATGGTTATATCCTGGTCCCATTTGGCGTTATCACCGGTGCCAGGAAGTAATGATTTAGTCGCAGTTGAAAAAGGCCCCGACGGAGTGGCCGTCACAGGAGATAAGGTAGCTGTAGGGTTTGGGGTGAGGGTTGGTGTTGCAGTTGGCATGGCGAGAGCAGTTTGGGTTATCTCAGCCATCACTGTTGCAGCAATTGAAGTAATCTTAAGGGCAGGGTCTTCGGTGGGTGTGGCTTTCCCACAGGCAGTAAGCGCGAAAATCAGAATCATCGCAGCCACAATTGGTAAATATATTCTTTTTGAAACCATTGAAACAATCCTCCATTTATCTAATCGAACCATTTATTGTCAGGCAAGTTGGTTCTCCTGTCAAGAGTTGGCGATGGAATTGACAATGGAGGAGGCGAAAGGATTATTGCAGAAAATCTTCCACATTTGGCGCGGCAGGAAGCCCTTGGGTGAATCCATTCTTGCCATTGAAAGTTACAAAGTTCACTGTTCCAGGAGCAATGATTATATTGCAGCGGTACCATTTGTATTTGTAAATCATCGATATTTCATATTCACCGGCGGGAATATCTCCAATGGCAAAATTTTCATGGAAGTAATCGTCATAATAGATATGCTTCACCGGGGCATAAGAAGTGATGTCATATTTGTAGCCAGTCTCTATAGATTTTAGCCAGAGTTGTTGAGCCGAGATTAAATATCCGAAATCACTCTTTAGCCTGCCAGCCAAAACACCACTGCCAACAGGGGGAGACAACCATAATTCCGGGTTCTGCACTCTACCGCCTTCACTGTCTTCAATGCGCACTTCAAAATGAACATGAGGGCCTGATGTGTTTCCAGTGAGGCCGATAATCCCCAGTTGGTCGCCGGATTTCACATATTGGTCTTTTTCTACGTCAATTCTATCCATGTGCCCATAAACCGTGTAAAGGGTTTTATCTCCATAACTGAAGCTGTGACGGATAAGAACCGCCATACCGTAAGGATCAGTAACATCCCCACCACCATTCATTAACCCATAGCCTACAAAGATCACCTGACCATCACCTGCGGCCAGGACCGGTTTATGAAGCGGTGAAACAATATCAACGCCTGTGTGGACTGTATCTTCATTGGGATAGTAAAATCCGTAGCTGAAATCAGAAGACGGTGCAGAGTTCGAATCCATGGCGATTGGACGGTTAAAAAAGAAATGATCATGTGGGTTTAGCGCGAGGGGAACAGCATAGAGCGGAATCTGACCATTCTGTTCGGGTTCGGGTGTTACCAAAGGAAATATCGGTTCGGTTACTTCTTCTGTCGGAGAAGGTGTTTCATCATCCGCCTGGACAGATGTGGTTGAGATTGGCAACAACCAGCCAAACGCAGTAAGTATTATCCATGAAAAAGTTAAACACAAGCGCAAACTGGATTTATTCAGGCTGCTGGAATTAAACGAAATGGTTGTTTTACTGCTCATTTTGGACTCCATTCAACAAATCAAGCTGCTCAGGAGGGTATATTTCTAACATGGCTTGATGCCAGGTCAGGTTCTGTTGAAGCGCAAAGACATTAAATTGAGCTCCTTGAAAATAGGATCGCCAATTATTTAAAGCAGGCAATCTTTGCCATCCAAAACGATTTGCCAGATCAGTAAAATCAACCCAATAACCGGCAGGTGCCAGTCTGGATTCTCCGCCGTTTTCGTAAGGTAATGCTTCACCTGATGAACGGCTATTGAAATCCCAAATGTGGGTTATTAATGGTTCGCCGCAAGTACCGTCCTGCGCTTTGCATTTGACCCACACCCGCCAGTAAATATTGCCAGCAAATTCATCCCTGCTAACGACCATCCAACCCGCCTCGTAGGGAGCGAGATTAAGTGCAATCGCCCGACCCGTGTAGAGCCAATTTTCAGGGATACCCGGCATGGGGGCTGAGGTTGGCGGAATAACTGCATTATCCAATGTGGCGAGAAGGTCCCAACCAATTTTTTGAGTGACCAAACTGCGCATAGCAATAAAACTGTTATCCACTGCATCAGACAGTTTTGCTTGCGGGGCTGTTAATTCAGGTAAATCCACCAGGCTGCGGCGTCCATTTGAATTGGCAGGCAATTCAGACTCATCCGCCCATAATGGGGCAGGCTGGGGTAAGGAGTTCTTTGAAATCCAGGATTGAATATTTTGTGAAAGGTTGCCAGAATTCCAGTCGTATTCAGAAATGGCGCCAGACATGGGGATTGGTGGAAGCATCAAATGATGGTCGTTGACAGCGTAAGCCAGAATTTCAGTTTGATTTGGTAATACTAATGTTGCGAGCACACCACTGCCATCCGGCATCCAGGCAGGATTTTCTCCATTGCCAAGGACAACTGGGTCAACAGCAGGGTCGTGAGGCTGGATGAGCAATATTTCGTTGTTATTTTGATGACGGCTTACAGCCAATTGCGTTCCATCAGGCGACCAGACGGGACGGGCAAAACTCGCTTCAGTGGAACCGATCACTTCGACAAACCGTTCTTCAGGGTTCTGCAGTCTGGCGAGCCAGATGGAGTTCTTTCCAGAACGGTCAGAAACGAACGCTATTTCGCTGCCATCAGGTGACCAGGAGGGCTGAAAACTATTGGAGGTGCCATCGGTCAATTGGATGGGGGCTTCAGTTTGATCCGTTACCGACTGAATTATTAAATCAAAACGGTCATTCTGATAGATATCGTAAACAATGTAGCTGCCATCAGGGGACCAATCCAATGTGCCTTCAAAAGAACCGGAATTAGTCATTTGAGTTAAAGTGTTGCTGACCAAATCCAAAATATATACCTCACGAGTACCAAAACGATTTGAGGTGAAGGCGATTTTGTTACCATCGGGGCTTACTGCTGGAGAATCATCGTCCCAGGCGTCAGAGGTTAGTCGGGTTAAGGCAAGATAGGAAGGGTGGTATGCAAATAGATGCTTATATGCACCATCACTCATTGAGAAAATGATTAATCCCGCGTTTGCTGCAGAAGAGCTGCTTTGTGTTGCCGGTAACAAGGTGGCCGCGGAAGTTGGATTGCTTCCAACCTGGGCAGGGTTTGATATCGTTTGGTTTTCAATTGTGGGATAACCAGGCGGTTGTGTAGGTGCGGGAGTCTCAGTAACCTTGGGTTTACAAGCTACAAGAGCTGAGCCTGCAATAACGAAAACGGCCAGATACAGGGCAAAATGCTTGGAAAACGCTTTATTTCCTGGTTTCATGGACTACCTGCAAATCAACGATGAATTACAGAGGTTTACACCCTGTATGCTTCTGGATGCAATATTTGTACCGTTTTATTTTTGAACGATAGGCAGGGTTGTAATAGAAACCGGGGATATCAGTCAGGGTAAATGGATTACGTCAATATTTTTTGAATCAATGGGTTGATCTTCTTCAATAAATGTTATTCCGGTGAGCCGCAAAGGCGGTTGAGCATCAGGAACCCGAATATGTAAGGTGAAATCCACATGTGCATCCAACATACCCATAATGATTGAACGTGAGACTTCATTGCCGAGCGCATCCGAGAGAATCATGGTCAGGTTTGGCTTGGTGTGGTTCTCTTCAAGGTCAACAACCACACGAACACGTTTTCCAGAAATTTCAGTTCCTGTGATGGATTTAATGGTATTTTCCAAGGGTTCAGTCATTGGTGCATTCCTTATTATGAGATGCGGCGGGCTTCAAAGTAAAAGCGTTTTTCATGGGCTTCACCCATTGAGAAGGTTTTTCTTGGTAAAGATCCATCCATGATCACGGTTTTGAAAAGGTCGTTTTTGGGCATGCCAGCCAGATAAAAACCGGCATTGGTGGGTTTAGTAGCAAGGGCATAGACCGCTTCATCCCCGTGGACATAATCAATCTCAACCTCTTGAGTCTTCTTAAGCCATCCATCCAGGAAATCCTGGAGCGTTCCGACTGGCAGGTTCAATTTAGGATTCTTAATTGTAACGATTTGGCATCCTCTTTGATCGATATAACCAAAATGATGGGCAGGTCCCTGGGCGGATTTCACAGCGCTTACCATGGCTGAATAATCTGCGATTGGCTGAAAACTGACATTGGCTCCAAAGTGTTCTTTCATCACCTCAACCAGATCGGTTTTCAAATTGAAGAGGACACGGTGAATCGGCTCAAATTCAAGGGCTTTGTCATGCACATTTTCGATTTCAACCAGTGCGTATCTGGCAGGGTGATCCATGCCAACGGTGGGTTTGAGTTTCTCCCAACAAGATTTAGCGGTTGCCAGTGAGTGATTGCCGTCACCTGATGCAAACAGTAGAACGGGAGTACCTTTGGGGAGGTTGTATTTTTGTGCAAATACCGCGGGGTCAGCCAGTTTTTCCAATCCATGGATGACGAGGTCTTCAAGTTTTGAATCATTGACATAGCGGCCGGTAAGGTGACCGCTGGATTGCATCAATTCGAAATCATAAGCCAGCGGCAGGGAATCTTTTTGTTTTTCAATGCCACCAATCACAGCGTCTTCGGGGTCGTCAATCAACATTAATATATGAGGGAATTCGAGCGGTGCTTGTTCGCGAATTTTGATCCGCGGAGGCAGGCGGTTCAGAATTGTGCCTTCAGTGGCGCGGATGAGCGTGGTGGAGCCGGCGTTGAAGTCGTACTTTTCAAGGTCAAGCGCCAGCATCAATCCACGGCGGGTTTTGCCCGAGACGGTTCTCTCGACATAGATCATGCCTTGGTTTGGCTTCAGAAGTCCGGAATCAAGATAGTGCTGCATGTTGGTGTGAATATTGTGTATGCGTGTAGATTCATCTTCTTTTCCAAGAAATACTTCTGGAAAGACCAAATGCAGGGTGGATGGGGAAGTGCCAACGAAATTGGCTACTTGCTGCCAATATTCAGGTTGTGAAGTAAATTGATCGCATGCTATTACTGACCATTTCTGAAGGTCAACAGAAGAAACAGGCAGTTGAATTTCAGGAATTTGCACACCCAATTCAGAAAAATTTTTCATCGACCACCTCATCAGTGAGAATAATTGATTTTACCAAAAAGACAACAAAAAAGGCCTGACGGATGAGAACTCCTGTCAGGCCTTCATCTTGTTAAAAATTTACATTCCAGACATGTAGGCAAGCCCAAGCGCACCGGGGCCAGTATGCGTGCCCAGTACCGGGCTGACAGTGGAAATCACTGCGTCCGAGACCAGGTGGCCGGGAATGCGTTTCACTGCTCGGGCAAGCAATTCTTCAGCTTCAGCAGGGGCACTGGCATGGATGGCACATAATCGCACCGGACCTTTTTCTTTATCCAGTTTGGCTTCCACCAGATCAAGGAGGCGATCAATGGATTTTGAAAGAGTGCGCACTTTTTCGACTGCTTCGATTCTACCGTCACGCAGTTCAAGAATAGGTTTGAGGTTTAGCACGTGCCCCATAAACGCGGCTGCACCACCGATGCGTCCACCGCGATGCAGAAATTCGAGCGTGTTGACTGCAAAATAGACGCCGGTGTGTTTTATTGCCGACTGGGCAACGGCCTTACATTCTTCCAAAGAGGCGCCCATTTTTGCCATGCGGGCTGCACTCATCACTTGAAATCCCAAGGCCATACTGGTGCTAAGAGAATCTACAAGCTCGATGGCTGCGTTACCAAAAGCGCGTTTGGCCTGGATGGCAGAATCGAGTGTGCCGGAGAGTTTGCTTGATATATGGATGCTAAGGATATCGTAACCTTGATCAAGCAAATTGGAATAAGCTTGCTTAAACTCTTCGGGTGTTGCTTGTGAGGTGGATGGCATGTTCTTTTCAGTAGCAAGGCGTTTGTAGAAATCTTCCGGTTGAATATCAACACCGTCTCTCAGAATTTCACCATTCCAGATTACTTGCAGAGGTAGAATAGTAATAGCATTTCCGTTCATTAACTCAACGGGAATATTCGATGTGCTATCGGTAACGATCATTACTTTAGACATTATCAATCTCCAAATAACTAATAATTAAATCCGCTTTGTTGACTATAGAACCCATAAGGAGTGAGTTCGTTACTCAACGATATGGTTAAGTTCATTATTATTGGTGATTTGTTGATCAGATTCATGGCTATCCATCATGTCAGACCAATTTAGAATAGTGTGTTAAAATTCCATATTGTTGAACAAATGAAGGGATATTTGAATTATGATAACGACCTTTGCATCAATGAAGGGTGGTACCGGCAAAACCACGATAACTGGTTTACTGGCAAATTATGTTTCGAAAGTACTTAAAAAGCGGGTCATCCTGATTGATATTGATCCACAGGGAGGGTGTACAACATTATTCCTTGGATCGGAAGCTCGCGAAATCATCGATGGAAAATCTACTCCCACGATCTTCAATGTGCTTGAGACCGTGAGGGATAATCAAAACGCAAGATCAATTGTACAAAAAGCCCTGGTGAAATCTCCATACAACGAAAATGTGTTTGTGCTGCCTGCTGATTACAGGGTTACGAGTTTAATGAGCATGGGTGAAACCCCCGAGCTTCTTAAATATGCATTAGACGATGCCAGTTTTGCGCCAGACCTTTTGGTGATGATTGATTCTGGAACCTCTCCTTTTTTGGTGAACATGGCCATATCTGCTGTTTCAGAACAAGTCTTCGTTCCGTTGATGCTTTCTGTGCAAAATAGAAAACCAACAGCCGACACCATTCAACTGGTGCTACGACAGCGTAAACATTTGGGTGGAATCATCCCCGTTGGAATAGGAAATGCCAAGTGGGAAGAGAGTTCGATGGAAAGCTGGAAGGAACGTCTGAAATCAACTCCGTTGCTGGCCAATTCGCCAATACTTCGGGGCGTCCCTTATTCAAAAACACTCATCCACAGCGAGTGGGTGAATCAACCTTTCCCGGAAAGGTTCATCCCTGTGTTTGAGAATATTGCGAAGCATGTCTTGAATGGCAAAGCTCCTGAAAAAGCTGCTGAAACAGAAGTAAGTGAAGAAAAACAAGGTTAAATGCAAACAGACCCTTTTGGGTCTGTTTTTTTGTGAGGCTGGGATAAAAGGATTCGAACCTCTATTTTCTCGTCCAGAGCGAGACGTCCTGCCGTTAGACTATATCCCAAGAGGATGGCGAAGCAAGAATCGAACTTGCATTAGAGGATTCAAAGTCCCCTGTCCTGCCATTAGACGATTCGCCAATAAATGATGTCAAGGTACAAAAAAAACCAGCCGAGGCATTGTGCGTCTCGGCTGGTAATCTTTGAAGTAAGGTATTCTATCTTAACCTATTCTCACCAACGCAAAACGCCCAATCGGAGTTGGGTTTGCTGAGCTTGTTGTTGCTGCAGTTGCGTAGTCAAATAAATCATGTGAATATTTTACCCTAATCCTATTTTTAATCAAGGGTTATCCTAAAAATCTTACCAAAATTGACACTTCCATGTCGTTTGTGGTAATATTTTTAGGATAAAAATAGGGAAAAATTATTTGATTTTTCTTCAAAGTTGACATTGTTACAAAATCAGGAGGAACAATCATGAATCAAAGTGATAAAACTGTTCGTGATGGTGTAATGTTAGTGGCATCCTATCATTTTTTGATGGCCATCCTCTCTTTGGTAGGTGCTTTAGCCATTGTTATTTTTGCCATCCTTCCTGCCATCAGCACTCCTGAGACCTCAAATACGATATTTATTGCTGCCGTTGGCGTTGTGGTGGGGTTATTCCTCGCCATTTTCTACGGAGTCACTGGATCAGGTTTGATCCAACTAAAAAATTCAGCCCGCATGGGTGCGGTTTTTCTGGCACTCTTTGGAACAATTGCAGGTCTTTTTGTTTTGATTGGGGCAGGAATCCCCGCGATCAACAAATTACTCCCCGACATGGCTGCGGTTGCAGGTGTGATCGTCAGTGGTTTGTGCGGATATGCACTGTTGACTGTACTTGATCTGACTGTATTGACATTTTTATTTAATCGCCGCGTTCGATCGCTTTTCTACGGTGAACCTTATGCACCGGAACACAAAAGCAATTCATTAACCAACCGTATTCGCTCAACTTTCATTGATGAAATGGATGATGAGGAAGAATATGAAGTAGTACCAGTGAAAAAAGTTCAACCCAAAACACAGCCCAAGCCACAGGTTAAAGCTCAAACAAAGCCACAACCAAGAGTACAAGCTGTAAAAGAAGCTCCAGTTCGTGAATCAGTTATTCGAGAAACACCAGTTCGTAGATCGAATCCACCTGAACAATTGGATACTCCAGGCGATCTCTTTACAGAGCCGACCACTCGTAAGTAAGGTTTTACTTATTTTGGATTGCCGTAGAGACAAGCCGATACATATTAAGGCTTACTACGGCAATCTTGTTGGCAGGAAATAAAGGTTAGCAAAAAAAGTATGATGCACAAAGACGAGTTTACAAAACCACTCGAATATTTTTCCATTTTGACAATGTTGGCCATAAAAGCTTTCGTCGCCATTGTCTTTGTGTTTGTAGTGCTCGCGCTGGGTTTGAAACACCTCAATCGAACGCCGGTCTACATTTCATCTGTTATGTATCCACCAAACAGTAGTGGACCTCAACCGGATTTATCACTAGGTTTTTCAGAAATGCCGACCCCCACTCCAACGCCAACGTTAATGCCTACATTTACGTTCACGCCAACCTTTTTGGCAACCAATACAGTTGAACCTACGGGGACACCCACAGCAACCAGTGAATCAACTGCTACAGCCATAGCAACTGCCACCAGTCAACCAACCTCAACGGCAATGGTGTTGATCTCTCCGACACTTACACCTACTGTCACATCATATCCGACTTTGACGCCAACACCGTTGGGTGTGGCTACTCAGGCAACAAATGCATTGACCAGTCTGGTAGCGTCTCCAATTCAAGGAGTGGATGCCTCAGATTTATCAAGTGTTGTGTCTCAGCCATTTGTGTTACCGCCCGCGGGTGAAGATTCCGGGCATCACGGCGTTGATTTTGCATATTGGAATTTTAAAGATGTTGGCGCTATTGAAGGTACACCTGTTCTTTCAATATTCCCTGGCAAGGTCTCTTCTGCATACTCCAAGATACGAAACCCATATGGTTATATGGTGATTGTTGAGACGCCGCTATCCAATCTGCCAAAAGAGATCATAGATGCCATCAAGCTGCCAGATGCATCATCCACTCCAGCCAACCCGAGCAACCGATTAACCTGCCCGACAGGTTTTGCAGATTGGTGGGATACAAGTTCACAATCCCTGTATGTGCTTTATGGGCATATGGGTGAACCTCCGTCAGTTAAGCTTGGGCAAACGGTAAAGATGGGCGATATTGTCGGCGTAGTTGGGAATACCGGCGCATCGTCTTCACCCCATTTGCATCTGGAAATGCGAATTGGCCCCGCCAATGCAACTTTCGCAAGCATGGCGCATTACGATATCACTACCACCGATCAAGAAAGACATAATTACTGCATGTGGCGTATCAGCGGACAATTTGAAATGTTTGATCCGATGGTCTTTTATGGCAGTACCAACCCGTAGTCTTGAATATATTGGCGCCCTTGACCGGACTTCTTATCCAAGCTAAAATTTCAGCTTGTTTTATCCAGGTTGAAAAAAAGAAAAATAAATGTTTGAAAATTTAACCAGTCGACTAAATGAAGTTTTCCAACAATTACGCCGCAGAGGCAAACTCTCCGCGGCGGATGTTGATTCCATGATGCGCGAAGTACGTCTGGCGTTGCTGGAAGCGGACGTAAATTATGGCGTGGTCAAGGACTTCACCAGTCGAGTGCGTGAGCGTGCGGTGGGTGCTGAAGTTTCAAAAGCATTAAACCCTGCCCAACAAGTGATCAAGATCGTTAATGAGGAGTTGATCGCTACGCTTGGTGATGCCGAAAAGTTGAACTTGAGCGGAGTCAAGCCATACGCAATTATGTTGGTGGGTCTGCAAGGTGCAGGCAAGACCACTGCTGCAGCAAAATTGGCACGCAAACTGCGATCTGAGGGTGAAAGAGTCATGTTGGTTGCCGGCGACCCCTATCGGCCGGCGGCTGTAAAACAATTGCAGACGCTTGGTGAAAAGATTGGCGTGGAAGTCGTCGCCGATGAAAAAATAAAACCCCCCGAATTGGCTGCCCGTGCATTCGATAAGGCGCAAAAAGGCGGCTATACCGTTGTGATCATCGATACGGCAGGCCGTTCACAACTTGATCAAACCCTGATGGATGAACTTCAATCCATCGCGAAAAAAGTTAAACTCACTGAAACACTGCTGGTAGTGGATGCCATGATCGGTCAGGAAGCACTGCATATTGCAGAGGGTTTCAGAGATCAGGTAAAAATCACCGGTTTGATCTTCACAAAAATGGATGGCGATGCCAGAGGTGGTGCTGCCATCTCGGTCAGAAGTGTTACAGGCGTTCCCATCAAGTATCTGGGGGTGGGTGAGGGTGTTGATGCATTAGAAAACTATGATCCTTCCCGATTGGCATCCCGCATTTTGGGAATGGGTGATATGATTGGGTTGATTGAAAAAGCTGAAGCTGCGTTTGATCAGAAGATGGAAAAAGATCAAACCGATCGAATGCTTAAGGGACAATTCAACCTTGAGGATTTCTCAAGTCAGCTTAAGCAAATTCGCAAGATGGGCTCTCTTTCTCAGGTGATGGATATGCTTCCTGGTGGAATGGGCCAAATGGCTCGGAATGTTGATCCGGCAGACACCGACCGACAAATGAAACGAACCGAGGCAATCATCAATTCGATGACGATTAAAGAACGCAGAGACCCGGATCTCTTAAACGCCTCACGCAGACGGCGAATTGCCGCTGGAGCAGGCACAGAAGTGCAGGATGTAAATCGACTCATCAAGCAGTTTCGCGATGCACAGCGAATGATGAAGACTCTTCAGAAAACGAACGGGAAGGGACTTTCCCGATTGTTGAAGTGATCAGAAATGAAACGGCGGTATGCGCTTCCTTCAGCGCCCCCCAGCCAACGTGGATTTTTTGGAATCACGCATATTTGATCATTTTTAATTAAGATACAGGAGATTTTTCGATGGTTAGAATTCGTTTACGCCGTACCGGTCTAAGGCACCAACCCAGTTATCGCATTATCGTGGCTGATATTGAAAGCCCTCGCGATGGCAAATTCATTGAAATTCTGGGCAACTATAATCCAACCAGCGAACCGTTTGCCTTCGATGTGAAGGAAGACCGTGTTTATGAATGGATGAAGAACGGTGCTGTGCCCAGTGAATCTGTGATGAAGCTCTTCAAGAGCGTTGGATTGTTGGAACGATACGATCGCTTTAAAAAAGGTGAAGTCCTGGCTACATTGCTTGATGAAGCGACAAAATCGTACGCTGATCGAGCCGCCAAGATTAAAGCATAATCGACGAGATGTACAAAAGGCCAACCGCATCATATCGCCCGCCTCAGATTATGGCGGAAGGAGGAACTGTGAAAGAGCTGATCGAATATATTGCACTTTCGCTCGTAGACGATCCTTCTCAAGTGGTTGTTTCCCAATTTCGCAATGGCGGACGGGAAAACCTTGAATTGCATGTCGCAAAAGAGGACATGGGTCGGGTAATTGGCAAGAGCGGCAGAGTGGCAAACGCCATGCGTGTTTTGCTGCGTGTTTCAGCCGCCCGCGAAGGTAAGCAAGCTACTCTGGACGTTGCAGAACCTCGATGACAACTGCCGAGTCCTCTTCATCGAAACGTACACAAAAAACAGGCTCGCCCCAGTCGGGTGGGCCTGTATTTTTGAATATCGGCAAACTTCAAAGAACTCACGGGGTTAAAGGTGAGATCGTAATGGAAGTCATGACGGATTTCCCGGAGAAAATTTTACCTGGAAATATCGTTTTTATTGGAAGTGCCCAAAAAGAATATGAAGTGGCAACTGTCAGACCTGCAGCTGATAAGATTTTAATCAGTTTTAAGGGTTTTAACGATTGCGACCAGGTGTCCATTTTGAGAAACCAGATTGTATCCATTAAAACCGAAGACGCCAATCAACTGCCCGAAGGCGAGTACTATCATCATGAGATTATTGGCATGACGGTGGTTGAAGAAGACGGCAAATTAGTGGGCACTATTGGTGAAATTCTGGTGACCGGCGCTAATGATGTTTATATAATTAACAAAGAAAATGGTGAGGAGCTCCTTCTGCCAGCCATCCGTGATGCGGTACGCTCTATTGATCGCGATTCACGGAAAATGGTTGTCAGATTGCCTGATTGGGAATAAGAGGTTGGGGTGGATGCAAAAGCCTATTGGGTGGGATTCAATTTAGTTAAAGGCATTGGCGCTGTCCGTTTGCGGCAGATTCTTGACTTCTTTGGGACGTTGGAAATTGCATGGAACTCTCCCAAGGAAGGGCTGTTGGCTGCAGGCCTTTCACCCAAAATTGTTGAAAACTTCCAGCAAGTACGACTTAAGGTTGACCTTGATCTCATCATGACCAATATTGAAAAGAAACATGTCAAGGTGATGACTTGGGAAGATTCTGATTATCCTAGACGGTTGAAAGAAATTAACCAGGCTCCGCCTGTGTTGTTTGTAAATGGTTCGATAAATGTTGAGGATGACTGGGCAGTTGCCGTGGTTGGCACCCGACGCGTTACTCCTTATGGCAGACAGGTGGCAGCGGAAATTGCCCGATTTCTTGCCCAAAATGGCATAACCGTTGTGAGTGGACTTGCCCGCGGTGTGGACGCCATTGCACACCAAACTGCATTACAGGCAGGCGGCAGAACCATTGCAGTGCTTGGCAGCGGCGTGGATGTAGTGTATCCACCCGAACACCGAAAACTTGCAGTTGAAATTGCCTCACAAGGTGCATTGGTAAGCGATTATTCAATGGGTACAGCTCCGGATGGGGTTAATTTTCCACCTCGCAACCGGATAATCTCGGGTTTATCTTTGGCCACAATAGTGGTTGAGGCGGGCGAGACAAGCGGTGCATTGATCACTGCGGAATTTGCTGTTGAACAAGGACGTGATGTATTTGCCGTCCCTGGCAGCATACTGACTCCGCAGAGTGAGGGAACCAACCGTTTAATTGAGCAGGGAGCCCGCCCTCTTTTGAAAATGGCTGAAATATTGGATGTCTTGAAGCTGGAACAAATACCTGAGAAGCAATTAACCCGCAAATTGAATCCGACTAGCCCAATAGAGAAAAACTTGTTGAATTGTTTGTCTCAAGATCCGCTGCACGTGGATGAATTATGTAGTTTGTCAGGGTTGCCGATCAGCGAAGTTTCGGCTACACTCACCATGATGGAGCTCAAAGGCATGGTAACACAAGTCGGCGGCATGAATTATGTGGCCGCCAGAGAAGCAAAAGGAAATTATTTAATTAATGACAACAAATAAAAATTTTTATGCTGTAATCATGGCCGGGGGAGGTGGTACCCGGTTGTGGCCGCTTTCAAGAAAATCCTGTCCAAAACAGATGTTAAAAGTATTTAACGGAAAATCATTGTTTGAAATTGCACTCGAACGTTTGCAGGGGGTGTTTGAAACGGATCATATTTATGTGGTGACAATAGCCGCGCAGGTAAAAGCATTGAGTGAGTTAGCGCCTGAAATTCCACTGAAGAATTTTCTGATTGAGCCCATGCCCAGGGGAACGGCTGCCGTGGTGGCGATGGCAGCGGCTTCGCTCAAAAAAATTGACGAAAATGCTGTTATTGCAATTTTGACAGCTGATCATTTTATCCAAAACGTGGTTGATTTTCGCGATACACTTGAATCCGCTTTTCTGATGGCCAAGACTGATGTATTGGTGACATTAGGAATACAGCCAACTTTTCCATCTACTGGATATGGATATATAGAGAGCGGCGATCAGGTCAATAGTTTTGAAAAAGTAAAAGCATTCAAAGTAAATGGGTTCTTTGAAAAACCTTCTGAAGCCCGCGCCATTGAGTTCTTAAGCAATGGTAAATTTAGTTGGAATTCAGGTATGTTCATCTGGAAAGCGGATGTTATACTCGCTGAGATTAAACGATACATGCCTGAGTTGTATGAAACGATTATCAAATTGACTCCAATGTTAATGGATGATCATTTGAATACTGATTTCTCAGAATATTGGGCAAGCATCAAACCACAAACCATTGATTACGGCATCATGGAAAAATCTGATAAGGTTGTAGTTTTGCCCGCCTCCAATTTAGGTTGGAATGATGTCGGGAGTTGGGATTCTCTATTTGATGTACTCAACCCTGATTTGAATGGTAATATCGTGATCAATGCCCAACATATCGGTATGGATACAGTCGATACGATGGTTTATTCCACTTCAAAGGAACGGATGGTTGTGACGATAGGCGCCAAGAACATGATCATCGTGGATACCCCTGATGCGTTATTAATTTGTCCTCGCGGTGAAAGTCAGAAGATCAAAGAACTTGTTCAGTACCTTGTCGAGCATAACTATACCCAATTATTATAGGTCAGGCCATGGAAGCTTATTGTGTAAAATGCAAGTCCAAACGAGAGATCAAAGATGCTGTTGCTGAATTCAATGCTGTTGGTACACCCGTCACCAGGGGTAAATGCCCCGAGTGCGGCACGAGCATGTACCGCATGGGCAGCACCCCGGCACATGAAGGAATGCAAAAACCTGCCAAGAAGGTGAAA
>PNNU01000021.1 GCA_013824385.1 Anaerolinea sp. | reverse complement strand
GCTGCGGTGTTTGAGGCGGTTCAAAGTGGAAGGGCAGACGCGGGGGTAACAAACAAGGATTTCGGTGATAGCAATGAAGATGCATATCATTTAACTAAAACTCCTATCATTATTCAACCCACCAAGTTGACCTTTGCTTATCCAAAAAACGGACCACAAACTGACTATCTGATGTCTAGAGTTGATGAAAACCTCAACGCGATGAAAGTGGATGAAGGATCAGTTTATTATCAAGCATTGGATAAATATTTTGGGACAAACGCTAAAGGGTTGGTGGTTGAAAAAATCCCTGCCTGGGTTTCTCAATTAGCGCTTGTCACCTTGGGAATAATCTTATTCCTTTTTGCAGTGAGTGTAACTTCAAGAATACAGGTGTCTCGCCAAACGAAAAAATTATCTGAAAGTGAATCTCATTACCGTTCGCTTTTTGTAAATAACCCTGACCATGTTTTATGGTTATCTCCAGACGGAGTGATTCTTGATTATCACCAATCCACCGGAGAAACGGTAATCCAGAACAAATCCACGCTGATTGATGAAAGTGTGTTTAATGGGCTGCAAGAAGGGCTGCAAAAACAATTTCTTGAAATAATCAAAGAAACGATAAAAAGTCAGGAAGTTCGTTTATTTGAATTTGACCTTCAGGTAGATGGAGAACAACGTAATTATGAATCCCGTTTCATTGCATGTGAAAATAACAAGGTAATTGCTTTTATAAGGAATATTACAGCTCGAAAAATAGCTGAAAAAGAACTGGAAGAAAGTGAAAAACGGTATGAAGCCCTTACAAGGGTAACCCCTGTGGGTATTTTCAGAACGGATATCGATGGAAAAACAACCTTCGTTAATAATACCTGGAGCAAGATTTCTGGTATGTCGTTTGACGAAGCCATTGGAAATGGTTGGTTGAATGCAGTTCATCCAGATGACAAGCAGATGTTATCAAGCAATTGGGAACTTGTAACTTCATTATCCAAATCATCGACTGCAGATTACCGTTTTATCCACAAGGATGGGTCTGTGGTTTGGGTCATCGGCCAGGCAGTACCTGAATGCAATGCTAAAGACGAAGTGGTTGGTTATATCGGTTCGATAACGGACATCACTGAACGGAAGAAGGTTGAAGAATTAAAGGTGGCGGTTGCCAAGGCAGAATCTGCTGACAAGCTGAAATCCGCTTTTTTAGCCACCATGTCGCATGAACTGCGCACGCCATTAAATTCGATTATTGGATTTACAGGAATATTGCTGCAGAAATTGGTCGGTCCATTAAGCGCTGAACAGGAAAAACAATTAAAGATGGTACAGTCCAGTGCGCTGCATCTGTTAAACCTGATCAATGATGTGCTGGATATTTCAAAAATCGAGGCAGATCAAGTCACAATAACTAACGAAGAGTTTGAGATCACTCATGTGTTCCGTCAATGCGTTGAAAAGATACAACCAATGGCGCTCATCAAAGGATTGAAGCTGACAAAATTCATTGACCATGAGCCTATTTCGGTGGTGAGTGACAAGCGCAGAGTGGAACAAATATTACTCAATTTGTTGAATAATGCAGTGAAATTCACTGAATCTGGCGAGGTTGTGCTAATCAGCCAGATTGAAGGGGATTATTTGAAGATTTCCATCAAGGATACAGGTATCGGCATTACGGCGGAAAATATTCAAACTTTGTTCATACCCTTTAAACAAATTGATACCGGGTTAACCCGGAAATATGAAGGAACCGGTTTAGGACTTTCCATTTGCAAACGCCTGGTGGAATTACTAGGTGGGACAATTTGGGTGGAAAGTGAATTAGGCAAAGGAAGTATTTTTATATTTACTTTGCCATTGCATCGGAGTGAAAATGAGTAAAAACATTCTCGTAATTGAAGATAACGAACAAAACATGTACCTGGTAACATTTATTCTAGAAAAGCATGATTACCGGGTGCTGCAGGCACAAACAGGAAAGGAGGGGTTAAAACTGGCACTGGAAAACCCAATTGATCTGATCCTGCTTGATATTCAATTGCCTGAACTTGACGGTTATGCTATTGCCACCATGCTTAGAGAAGTCGATAAACTTAAAGACATTCCTGTGATTGCTGTGACTTCATATGCCATGAGCGGTGATCGTGAAAAAGCACTTGAATCTGGTTGCACCGGGTATATTGAAAAACCCATTAATCCTGACACTTTTATGAAAGAAGTACAGTTGTTTTTATGAAACAACGATGAGGAAAAAACAATGCAAAAATTATTGATTGTCGATGATAATCCTCAAAACTTATACCTTCTGGAGGTGCTTCTGGGATCCAATGGGTATGAAGTGATTCCGGCTGCTAACGGGATTGATGCCTTGGAAGCAGCAAAAACGACCCTGCCTGACCTGATTATTAGCGATATTTTAATGCCAAAAATGGATGGTTTTACGCTTTGCAAGAATTGGAGATCAGACACGGATCTCAAAGACATACCATTCGTTTTTTATACGGCGACTTATACCGAAGAAAAGGATAAAGAATTTGCATTAAGCCTTGGCGCGGATCGCTTTTATGTAAAACCCATGGAACCCGATGATATTCTTCAGATGATAAAAGAGATGTTGGAATCTCAAGAACGTAAGGTATATCCAATTAAATCTTCTGAACAAAATGAAGAAGGTCAATTCTTAAGAGAATACAATGAGGTTTTGGTTCGAAAACTTGAACGTAAGATGCTTCAATTAAAAAAGACAAATTCACGTCTTTTCGCTTTGTATTTCTCAAATACTATTTATAACCTGCATAAATCTTATGAAGAATCGGTTCATCATGTTTTAAATTCGTTGACTGAAAAGGCAGGTTATGAAAAAGCTGCTTATTTTAGAATTGAAGATTCTGATGTCACCAGTTTCGATTCGGCAGGGTTTGATGAACCGACATTAAACAAATTTAAAATTGTCATGGAGAAACACCATGGAGGCAGCTTTGGGTTAATCAGTCGTTGTATTAAAACAAAGCAGGCTATTTATAAAGAATCTGTTCAGGAGGATCCTGATTGGGAAGAAAACCTGGATGGGATTAAATCGATCCTCTATATGCCAGTTCAATATGATGAACAATTTTTCGGAGTATTGGGATTATTCAGCTCAGAGACAGGAGCTTTTAATAAGGAAGATGAACAAATTCTGTTTTCTTTAACTCATAACATGGCTATTTCGATTTCAAATCGGATCAATCAAAAACAAATTCAAGTGCAATTAAACCGCTTATCTTCTTTACATCAAATCGATATGTCGATCAACAGCAGTTCAGATCTATCATTAACACTCGGCATAGTAATTTCCAACGTGATGGCGCAATTAAATGCTAATGCAGCGGATATCGTTTTAAATGAACGGTACTCAAATGAGTTGAAAATTGTCGCAAAATCAGGTTTTATGAGCATATTACCGGATGAAGCAGTTTATTCAAACCCAATTACGGCAAACGTTATAAAAGAACAGAGGGTAATGAGAATTGATTTGACTGTTGGTGATGTGCCGAAAGAATGGGCCAAAGAAAGATTTGTGACTTATTGGGGCGTCCCCATCATTTCCAAAGGAGTAGTAAGAGGGGTTTTGGAAGTCTTTATCAAGACGGATAAAAAACCAGACCAGGATTGGCTGGATTTTCTTGAAACATTGGGTGGCCAGGCAGCAATTGCAATCGAAAACACAGAAGCCTTTGACAGCTTGATCAACTCAAATCTCGAATTACAGATGGCTTATGATTCGACTATCGAGGGTTGGTCGAAAGCACTTGATCTCAGAGACAAAGAAACTGAAGGACATACCCTTCGTGTGACAGAGTTGGCTGTGTTTTTTGCACAGAGACTTGGTATAAACCAGGCTGACGTTATCAATATTCGAAGAGGAGCTCTTTTGCATGATATTGGCAAAATCGGGGTTCCCGATAATATCTTGTTAAAACCAGGCTCTTTGACCGATGAAGAATGGGTGATCATGAAAGAGCATCCCAACACTGCTGTGCAACTGCTTAAAGGGATAAAATACCTGCAAGGGGTGATTGATATACCCTATTGTCATCATGAAAAATGGGATGGAACAGGCTATCCACGCGGGCTAAGTGGAAATGATATTCCGATTGCAGCAAGACTGTTTGCAATAATTGATGTATGGGATGCACTCGCAAGCGACCGTCCTTATCGGGCTGCCTGGTCTCCTTCGAAAATCTATCAGCACATTATTCAAAGCAGCGGAAACCATTTTGATCCAGATCTGGTTCCGGTTTTTCTAAAACTTCAGAACGAATTAAGCTCGAAATGAAACGCTACCTTGGTTAAATTGTAGTTCCAGGAAATAAAAATAAGTTACTATATTTTCATACAGGCCGCCTGATTTTCAGACAGCCTATTTCAATGTAAATTACTTGGATTCGCTGCTTGAAACAAAGTGACTAATAATTGGTCAATAACCAAAACAATGTTCAATTTGATGAGTATGCCTTATGCCAATTGTTTTATCAATGATATTATTGACGAAATTATTTTTGATTTCCGCATTAGAAGTAGAAAGTATAAATGGATATACAGAAAAGTAAATATCGTTGGTACTTATTGGGTCTGATCTTATTAACCAATATCTTCTGTTCAGCCATGCCCACCATGGCAATGTCAGTTCTTTCAAAAGAAATCTCACATGATCTACACCTAAGTGTGGTTCAGGTTGGTGTCGTGTGGGGTATAGGTTCTTTACCAGCCATTATCACCAGTCTGCTGGGTGGGGCAGCCGGAGACAAATTCGGTCCCAAGAAAATGATGGTCATCAGCAGCTTGGTCGTGGGTTTATTAGGCGCGTCGCGTGGATTGGTGCCTGATTACGGATCATTATTGGTGGTGGTGGTGCTGCTGGGGGCGTTAACCCCTTTCGTTGTGCTCAATGGTATCAAAATGGTTGGTCAGTGGTTCCCATCTCACCAATTAGGGCTGGCAAATGGGTTTTTATCAATGGGCATGGCATTGGGATTTTTCCTCGGGTCTATTTTAAGTGCATCGGTGCTATCACCCTGGTTGGGCGGTTGGCGCAATGTATTAATGTTGTATGGTGTGTGTGGTGCTTCACTCAGCATTCTCTGGCTTTTTACACGCTCAGCCTCAACGCCGGCATCAGGGCAAGCACAACAGATAACCATGTCGAAATCGATCGGTCATGTTATCCGATTAAAAAATGTATGGGTTATTGGTCTGGTTTTGTTTTTTATGGCAGGCGCCATTCAAGGAATATTAGGGTATTTACCCTTATATCTTCGTGGAATTGGATGGGAAGGAGTGAAGGCCGATGGAGCCCTTTCAGCTTTTCATTTAATTAGTATGGTTTTTGTTTTGCCTATTGCACTGTGGTCTGATCGGTTGGGTTCACGAAAAAAAGTCATGATGATCGCCTCAATCATGATCATAATTGGTATCGGTATGATGAGTTTTGCAAAAGGCAACCTGGTGTATGTTTCGGTCCTTCTGGCAGGGTTTATGCGCGATGGTTTCATGGCTATGGTTTACACGTCAGTAATGGAATCCAGGGGTGTGGGGCCGGTATATGCTGGTACGGCCTCCGGTTTTATCAATGGACTCAGCGGCATTGGGATGGCGGTTGAACCTGCTTTGGGCAACAGTCTGGCTTTTTATTGGGCAGGGGCGCCTTTTGTTTTATGGACATTCTCAGCGATGGCAGCAATGGGGTTGGTATTCTTATTGAAAGGTAAAAGCCAGGCTTCTTAATCCGTATCATTGGAAAGTTACACACCCTGATCATTATTGTGAAGAGGTTCTCCAGATTTATTTTATTATCCAGTTCCGAATTCATAAAAGGGGTTCAGACCATTTTTAATAAGATAATGATTTTAGATCTTAATTGAATCCTGCTGCAAGGATTGATGTTATTTATTAACCAAGAGCTGTTTAATTCCGTATAAGTAGAATAATGATATTATTGTGCAAATATAATCGGATTATTAGTTGTTTTGTGAAAGATAACAATGAAAGCACAGAAAAGTAAGTACAAGTGGTATTTATTAGCACTTATTTTAATAACTGATATTGTAGTTATTGCAATGCCATCCATGGCCATGTCAGTGCTTTCAAACGAAATCTCACATGAATTGAATTTGAATGTTGTTCAAGTCGGAATTGTTTGGGGCATTGGTTCGCTGGCTTCAGTTTTTACCAGCCTTCTGGGTGGATCATTGGGGGATAAATTCGGCCCCAAGAAAATGATAATTTTCAGTACTATTATTATTGGGATTTTGGGCTCTCTTCGAGGCATTGTACCAAATTATGGTTGGTTGTTGATTGTTGTAGCTTTTTTCGGAGCGTTATTACCATTTATATTTATTAATGGGATCAAAATAATCGGACAATGGTTTCCGGATTCTCAATTGGGGGTAGCCAATGGATTCATAACGATGGCTATGGCTCTTGGTTTCTTCTTGGGATCGATCCTAAGTGCTTCTGTCCTGTCTCCCTGGCTTAATGGCTGGCGAAACGTTTTTATTTTCTATGGCGTGATCGGCGTTTTTCTTTGCATTCCATGGTTTTTTACCAGGTCGGCTCCGATGCCAAAGTCAGCGTCTGGAAAATCTGTCTCCATTACAAAAAGTATTGGTCACGTCATCCGATTAAAAAATGTTTGGATGATCGGTTTTGTCATGTTTTGCATTTCAGGGGCTATTCAGGGTGTAATGGGATATTTACCACTTTACTTGCGTGAGATTGGATGGCATGGGTTTAAGGCTGACGGAGCACTATCAGTATTAAACCTGGTCAGCATGGCATTCGTACTTCCCATCGCGATATGGTCTGATCGTTTGGGTTCTCGAAAAAAAATTATGATCGTTGCCGCCATTATGGCCATCCTGGGTTTTGGGCTCCTGGGTATCGTAAAAGGGAATTGGATTTGGGCAGCCGTTGTACTGGCAGGTTTTATGCGAGACGGATTTATGGCCATGTTGTTTACTTCGATAATTGAGACTGATGGCGTTGGACATGTGTATGCAGGCACTGCAATGGGGATAATTAATGGAATTGGCGGCCTTGGCATGAGTTTCGAACCCGCAATGGGGAACAGTTTGGCCGGATTAGGAAATGGGGCACCTTTTTTCTTTTGGGCGGGTTCAGCGCTGATTGCTATGGTATTGGTTTTATTCTTAAAAGGAAAAAGAAAATCTACTGAACCTGAAATAATGAAGAATGTGCTAGCTTGATTTTTTTGTTATCAAAGTCGTTCCGAACTATTTTAAGGTAAATATCCGAATTCTAAAAAAAACAGAATATGGATTATTTTTTTTATGGAAACGAATCAGGGACTATTTCTTTTTCATTGTTTGATAAATGTGCCATCACGTAATTCTTTGACTGCCAGCATGATCTCTTCTTGAGTAGTCATCACAAATGGGCCATAACGGGCGATGGGTTCACCCAGCGGCTTGCCAGAAATCAAGAGGAATTTAGCTCCTGTTTTACCGGCTGCGACTTTGATGGAATCACCATCACCAAAGATTAGTAGCCTTGTGGCAGTGACATAATTGCCGCTGAAGTCGCCATCTCCGAAGTATAGATAGGCAAAAGCAGTGTGGTCGGAGGCTATCTGAGCTGTGAAGCTGGCTTCAGGATCAAGGGCAACATCCAAATAAGTGGGGTCGGCAGCGATTTGAGTGACCGGTCCGTGTTGACCACCATATTCGCCGGCAATCACTTTTACGTGAATACCAGGAGCAGGCTCCACCTCTGGAATGGTACCAGCTAAAATCTCTTGATAACGAGGGGCGCTCATTTTCATTTTTGCAGGCAGGTTTACCCACAATTGAAATCCTTCCATATGGCCATCCGCTCCTTGCTGGGGCATCTCTTCGTGCATGATACCGCTGCCCGAGGTCATCCACTGCACGTCGCCTGCTGAAATGACACCTGAGTTACCCAGGCTATCGCCGTGCCGCACCGATCCGGCTTGCATGTAGGTAACCGTCTCAATTCCGCGATGGGGATGCATGGGGAAGCCAGGCATGTAGTCCGCGGGGTCGTGAGAGCCGAAATGGTCAAATAGTAAGAAGGGGTCTAAATAATCCAATTGACGGGTGGCAATGGAGCGGCGCAGTCTGACACCGGCGCCTTCCATAACATACATGGGTTCGATGGCGCTGATTACTTTTCGAAGCGTTTTGTTTGTTGTCATTTGATCACTCCTTGTGTTGTAGATAAATCATACCTTAATTGGAGAAAAACACACACTCCAAAAATTTTTATTAGGAGTGTGTAAATGACATTGCGATTTGAGAAGTGAAAAATAATTGAAGTTTATTAATCTGGCGTAGAATTGTTTTATGAGTCACCTTCCAAAGTGAAATAAAAAGTGGATCCTTCGCCAAGGATTGATTCTGCCCAGATTTTTCCGCCATGCTTAGCCACAATGCGACTTACAATTGCTAACCCAACGCCTGTTCCTTCATAAGTATCAGCGGTATGCAATCGTTGAAAAACACCAAAAAGTTTAGCATAGTACCTCATATCAAAACCAATACCGTTATCCCGTACGAAGTAGATGACATTCTTACTATGACCGTGAGTTTCCTTGCTGGTTTTGGAAGGAAGTTGATAACCAATTTCGATCAAAGATTCTTCTTTGTCTTTGGAGAATTTGACCGCGTTTGAAATTAAATTTACATATATTTGTTTCAGGTAGGCAGCATCAGCGCGACACGCTGGCAGCTTATAAATATTGAAATTTATCTTTCTAGGTTTAATTTCTGATTGCATACTCTCAATGATGTCATTAATTATAGGAACAGGATCAACTTTCGTTTTTGTTAGAGCCAATCTGCCTAGGCGTGAGAAATTAAGCAGATCATCTACCAATTGTCCCATCACAATAGCATTTTTGCGGATTAAATCAAAATAATTTACCGCGATGGGAGAGAGATTATTGAAATGATTCTCTTTGATGATCTGGGCATAGCCATTGATAGCTCTTAAGGGGGCTCGCAGGTCGTGTGAAATGGAATATGAAAAAGCTTCAAGTTCTTTGTTGCTTGACTCGAGCTGCTCAGTGCGCTTTTTTACCCTATGTTCGAGTTCCGTATTCAAATGCCGGATTTTATCTTCGACTTGTTTACGTTCAGTAATATCCTCCGAAATTCCCAGAAGATATTTAGCATTCCCATCCTCATCGAGAATAGGGATTTTTTTTGTATGATAAATTCTAATTTCAGAATCCAGGCTTTGAATTGGTTCTTCAGGGATATCGACTAATTGTTTTAAATTGAGTACTTCAAGGTCTTTTTTTCTATAGAAATCAGCCATTTCTTTTGGAAAGATATCGAAATCTGTTTTCCCTTTTACACTTCCAGGTTCCAGTCCAATTATTTCTTCACCAGTGCGATTAAAACGTATATAGTGTAAATCAGGCGCTTCTTTTACAAATACCATATTCGGTATATTCTCAATAATGCTATTTAAAAATCGTTCACTTTCTTTAAGCGCGGTTTCAGAAATTTTGAGTTGTTCTGATGCGCGGATTATTTGTTGGGTATTATTGGCTATGATTCTGGCCAGGGTTATTCCTGTGGTCAATCCAATCAAACCAACTACAATGGAGAGAAAGATAACAATACTCAAGGTTTGGTTTTTGGCGTTTACGGCAATTTGATAAGCATCCTGGGCTTTTTTGTCGTAATTTGCAATCATGTTTTGGATGAAAGGATCAATCTGAGAGATCAATTCATCGGATTCAGCTTTTAGCGTTATCAGTGATTCCGTATCATTGTTTTCACGGGCGGAAATTATTTTTTCTGAAAAAAGATTTATGTATTGGTCTGTCTGACGATTGATAATGTTAAAATTGAGGCGATCGTCTTCAGATTCGATCGTCTCGCTGATTAATGAACGATATCCGAGTAACGCAGCAATTGAATTTTTGAACGCCTGGGCATCAACCGGATCGCCATTGTAAATGTAATTTGTTAGACTGTTATCCATCGTCTTGATCAATAGCTGCATAATGCGAATATCCGCCATCTGTTGATGACGATTCATAGCAAGAGCATTGCTTTGAGCGATGCGTTTCATACCAGTTACACCGGTTATGGCCACAATGGTTAGCAAAACCAGCATAATAATATAACTGACAATTAGTGGAATGCTGTAATGCTGCTCTTTAATTCTATTCAGCATAATTGCTCATTAAAAATCAAAATCATCAATGTTATTGATGTCAAATATGACACGATCAGGAAGTAAGATGATACCGTTTCCAGCGTTTTCGTATTCATAACCCTGAACTTTGTTGGATGAGATTTCAACTATCCCTATACCGGGAACATCGATTTTTTCACCAATGGCAAATACGCGCCCATTTACCAATTCGTTTGCGATGAAAATGGAAAGTTGACCCTGTTCAACAACATTCCACAAGCCAAAACGATTAACGGTTCCATCTTTTACAAAAGGACGCATGACATTAGGGGTTGAAAAACCGGTAATAATCACTTTTCCTCCAATCGCAAGATCTTCGGCTGCCTGTGCTGCCGCTGGGAGGGCGCTGGCGTCGGGACAGATAATAGCGTCTAAGTCAGGATAGGCAGCGAAAATGTTGGTAGCTGTCTCAAGAGATTTTTCTGCACTCTGGTAACCATATTGTGTAGTTACTATCGTCCAGGAGGGATACTCGGTGGCGATGATGGCTTTGGCGACATTAACCCATTGGTTCTGATCAGTAACAGTAGGGCTGGAATAAAAGAAAGCGATCTCTTGAGGTGCTGAGATATTTTTCATTTGACTTGCTGCCATGCTAACCAACAACCGTCCCAATTGGATGGGGGTTCCCTGGTCGATATAATAAGAACGACAATCCGGGTTTACATCAGAATCCCAGGTTAACACGACGATCCCGTTATTCATGGCTTTTTTTAAAATCTCGCACAGCCCATCAGGAGATAACGATGAAATGGCGATGGCGTCGTATCCTGCATCCATATATTTTTGTATATATTCAATTTGTCCGTTCACACTGGGTGCATTTGGGCCGTCGTAAGTAACATTGATACCTAATTGATTGCCCATGTCGAGTGCGCCTTTAGCTCCTGAATCAAAGAAGCCTACTCCGGTTAATTTTGGAATGAAAACGATCTTGGTTTCTGTAGGGAGGGGTGTGACAGCCGCAGTGCTTTGACATGCGCACATAAATCCAAACATCAACCAACAAACTATTTTTATTGATATCGATAACTTTTTGTTCATTAGAAATTACCTTTCTATTCAAAAGGCGACTAGTTATCATCACTTTACGATTGTATTTGTTATAGATATATAATGCATGCAAGGCAGGATATTTGTAATAAAGGAAGTATAAAAAGTATAGCAATATAAAGACTATTTAACAACAGGATGAAGATGATATTCATTCAATATTCAACGGTAATTGGGAGCTAAATAGTGTTTTGGTCATAAGCAGGTATAAGCTTTTCTATTGGTACATAAATAGATACATCGAATATGATAAAATAGGATAATACTTGTCTTATTTGGGAGTTGTTGAATTATGTTGCCTGGGTATCTGCTTGCATTACGAGAAGGGTTGGAAGCAGCCCTGATTATTGGAATCGTTTTTAGTGTGTTGGCAAAAATGGAACAAAAAGAATTTGGCCGAACTGTTTGGCTTGGCGTTTTCACTGCTATTTTTGTCAGTTTGGCGACCGCATTAATACTTAATCGAATCGGAATGGCGTTTGAAGGGCGGGGTGAGCAGATTTTTGAAGGAACTGCCATGTTTCTCGCTGCGGCTATACTCACCTGGATGGTCTTTTGGATGCGTAAACAATCCAATGTGATAAAAAATAAGATTGAATTGAAAGTAGAGAAATCAATTGAAGGTCAAGGAAAAGGAGCTATTTTCCTTTTAGCATTTCTAGCTGTTGTAAGAGAAGGTATTGAACTGGTTTTGTTTTTATTGGCCATTCGTCTTGATACTGATCCTTTTCAACAATTATTGGGTGCCATTTTTGGATTAGCATCAGCCGTTCTAGTTGGAATGATCCTTTTTTCTTCAACACGGAAATTAAGTTTGACACACTTTTTTCGAGCCACGAACTTTCTCCTGGCGCTTTTCGCGGCAGGTCTGGTTGGTCTTGGCGTCCATGAATTGAATGAATTGGGCTGGGTGCCGGCTGTGATTGAGCATGTGTGGAATTTGAATTCGATCCTGCCTGACCAATCCACTCTTGGACAGTTGTTAAAAGCCATGGTAGGTTACAAAAGCAGCCCTTCTTTAAGCATGGTGATTGGCTATTTTGGGTATTTTGTATTATTGGCAGTCCTTTTATTTTTCAGAACCATGAAAAAAACCACCATTGAGCGTAAAGAAACTTAAATAGAAAAATGCTTTTCCATATTTTTTGGAAAAGCACTTTATGTATATGATTAAGCTTACTTTTATTCGTAACGGATTGAAACAGCGATTGCTTTATCACTAAGCTTGGTCATTTGAACAATCAATGATTTACCATTATCGGATCCAGTGAAAACCAATTGTGAGACAGTAGCATCATTGAGTGTTAAAATCTCGTTTTCAGTCAGTCCCTTGGCAGCCAACTCTTTTTTATAGAAGTTAAAAGTATCTGTCATACTGGTTGCTGTTTGATACATTAAGGTGCCCTGTAAATCGGTGACATTTGTCGCATCGGGCAGCATGGGGAATTCAGAATTGATGGATGCAGCAGGTTGTTCTGTAACGACGGCTTCTGTCGCAACGGCTTCTGTGGCAGCAGCTTGGGTATTGGTATCAGATGGCTTTTCTTTACCTTCAGCTGAACATGCAAACAAAGTGAACGAGAGAACAATAATAACCAATAATCCAAAAATGTTGCGTTTAATCATGATGTAAATCCTCCGATAAGCGTGTGGTTTATTGCAATTTGATAACCCAAATAATACCTTATCTGTATAAATAATTGCAAGTACTTGATTATTGGTCTTGAGGTAATAAAGTTGCACAAACTATTATTATCCGCCAAAATATTCTACACTTACCTGAGCCCAATGAATTAACCAACAACAGGTCCATCGGTTAGGACCTGTTGCCGTATTTCTTTGCTATAGGGAGGAGAAGAGTTAACTGGCCGGTTTCTCAGCCAGGGTAACAGAAACGGTATCTTCAACACCGTCACGGACGATACTCAATCGGACCTCGTCACCAGGTGTTTTTGAAGCAAGTACTTGCTGTAGATCATCCACTGAAGTAAGTGCCTGGCCGTCGATTGACGTGATGACATCACCGCCGATCATCACTCTTTTGGCATTAATGATGACCGGTTTGTAACTGCCGATCAATCCCGCCAAATCAGCGGGACCGCCTGCAACAACTTGTTGAAGGAGAAGACCTTGTTGGTCTGTCGGTAGTTTCATTTCTTTTGCAATGGCAGCGGTCATGGGGGTCACCGCTACTCCCATCCAGGCGGAGGAGGAAGGGTTATTCTGTGATGATTGATTGGTTGTTATTGATGTTTGTTCAAAATTGACCGGACGGGCAACCAGTGTAGCGTCAAGAGTTTTCTCAGATCCATCTCTCATGATAGTGAGTTTTACACTCTGTCCAACCTCGGTATGGCTTGACAGGTAAGAAATTAAGTCATCGATCGAATTGAGTGATTGGCCATCAATCGCGGTGATGATATCCCCACCTACGTTGGTGGTTACACCATTAATTGTTGCTTCTTCGCTGCTGCCGACCAAACCAGCCTTGTCTGCCGGGCTATCTTTGGATATGGCGATCACTAATATGCCACGTTGATTGGTATCAATATCCATGGCTGAAGCCAGGTCTGGGGTCAAGGTGGCGCCGGTCAATCCAAGGTAGGGGTGTTCATATTTACCATTTTTAATCAACGCAGGTACCACCTTGTTGACGGTGCTTGAGGGGATGGCGAAGCCAATACCCGCATTGGAACCTGAAGAGGATTCAATCGCCGCGGTGACGCCGATGAGTTGACCTTGATCATTCACCAGCACACCGCCTGAATTACCAGGATTGATCGAGGCATCTGTCTGGATGATGTCAGGAATTGTAAAAGAAGTTGCAGAGGTTTGGTCTGTTGGCAGAGATCGACCCAGGGCACTGACAATACCAACAGTCATGGTGTTTTCAAGTCCATAGGGGTTACCGATGGCGATTGCTACCTGCCCCACTTTTACTTCGCCGGAATCTGATGATGTAATCGGCAGTAGCGCGCCAGTGTAATCTACGAGTTGAATGACTGCCAGATCGCTGTTGACATCCGCACCAATTAGTTTTGCATTGGCGATGGTACCGTCTGAAAATTTCACCTGGATCTTTTCAGCGTTGGCAACCATGTGATTATTGGTCACAATGTAGCCATTTTTATCCCATACAAAACCAGAACCGAGGGCTTGTGAAGGCTGGCTGGGGGTCTGTTGATTGGGGGTGGAAGGCGACCCAAAGTAGAAATCAAAACCAGGAATATTAGCAAACGGGTTTTCAGTAATGGTATTGCTAGCGATCCGAGTTTTTTCAGTCACCTGAATATTTACAACGGAAGGATTGACTTTCGTGTAAATATCTTCAAGCGCAGTTTGGTAGGTAGAGAGTGAACCAAGCACCGGGCTTGAATCCGTGGTGGTTGATCCGTTCTGCTGCGGTTGTTCTGTTTGTATAATCTGCGTTGGTGCGGCAGTAATGGGTTTGGCAGTGGTCGTGCCGCAAGCGGAAAGAAAAATCGCCAGAATTATAAAAATGGTAAGTGTTGAAATTTTTCGAGTATTCACGGTAAACCTCCTAATAAGTTACATGGAGGATATCACCGAGCCGCACTTCTTGTCTTTATAAAGAGTTTATTGGAACCTTAAGGCGACCTTAAGGGGTAGAGAGAAAGAAGCAAAGATCCCATTTACCAAAGGATTCTTGTATATAGAATACGGGCAGTTAAGAAATTCAATCTTCTTTTAGTGGTTCCGAATTGAGTGGCAGCCAAACCTCAAAGATGCTACCGCCTGGATGGGAAGTGACTTCCAAAGTGCCGCCGTGGGCTTTGGTCAGGTCATTGGCGATGGAAAGCCCCAAACCCATGCCTTGTTTGATGCGGCGTCCCTGTTCACCCCTGAAGAAGGGCAAGAAGACCTTTTTTATTTCTTCCGGCTGGATGCCAACTCCGGAATCCTGAATCGAAATATGAAGTTTTTCATTTTCAATATCAACCACAACACTGACACTGCCGCCCGTTTTGGTGTACTTGAAAGCATTGCTCAACAAGTTGCCCACCACCTGTGCCATGCGATCGGAATCCATCTTAATGGTGGATAAGTTGGGATCAATGGTCTCTGTCCAGATGAGCCCTTTTTCCTGGGCGAGGAGCTGCCATGAACGAAGTACACCAGGCAACCACTGCTGAATATCCACAGGGTGGAGATCCAACTCAAGTGCACCGACGGATTGGTCGTAGAGGTGAGCCAGATCATCCAGAAGGTGCTGCAGGCGCAAGGTTTCGGCATCCATGCCAAAGGTGAGATCCTTGTAGAGTGCGGGGTCTTTGTCGGCGCCGGTTTCAAGCGCATGGATAGCCGAACGAATGGAACCCAGAGGGCGACCCAATTCGTGCACCAGGTTGGCCAATAACTGGCGTCTGGATTTTTCGTGAGTATCCAGTTCAGCCACCAGAAAGTTAACCGCCTGCGCCTGGGATTGCAGTTCATCGGGTCCTGTTACTTCAAGAGGCGCATGGCTGCGTCCGATGGCCAGGTCATAAATGGCATTGGTCACTTTAGTGATTGGCTTGCTGATTCGTATAGCCAACCATGAGCTAATCAAGGCACTGATGACCAGTCCCAGCAGCACGATTAAAATGATCTGCCAACGCAGCTCATCAAAGATTTGATATAAAGATTCCACTCTATAAGTGAGCCTGACGATACCAATAACAGAATTACTCGAATCCAAAACAGGTTCGTATACATCCACCAGAGTATCTTTTACCCTGATGATTGAATACGAGGTCAAGGCGATCTCATGTCCATTTTGCGCGCTGATGATACCATTGGAATTAACGGCTACCGGGTTTGAATAATCGGCAGGATCGGTTGAATAAAGCGGCCTTCCGGATGAATCCAGGAACATGACTTTAATTGAAGGATCCAGTTGCACACGGGAGATTAATTTTTCAATGAGGAAAGGATTACCCCACAATTCATATTCCGCACTACTGATCTCTGAAAGCAGCCTGGCATCACCCAGCAGTGTATTGGCAAACTTGGGGATTAAAAATCGACTTTCAAGACCGAAGATCAAGAAGACTCCCATTAAGGGCATTACGATCAGGAGGACAAGGAATTGACTAAAGATAAGCCTGCGTGGAATCGTGCGAAACATTAGCCGCCTCCAGTGAATTTATAGCCAACACCGCGAACCGTGTGTATCAGTAAAGGGTGATTGGGATCGGCTTCCAGTTTTTGGCGTAGCCAGCGTATATGCACATACACCACCTGCGGTTCGCCGACATATTCCGCACCCCAAACTTGAGACAAAATTTCAGGTGTGGATTTTACCTGGTTGTAATCCTTAGCCAACAGATACAGCAAATCGAATTCACGCGGACTAAGATCAAGGGTTTTATCAGCAAGTTTCGCTGTATGAGTGGAAGGGTCCATGAACAAGTTACCTGCCTGGATTTGTCCTGAAGCAAACAAATCAGCAGTTGGGGTGGATCTGCGCAGCACAGCCTTGATATGGGCGAGCAGTACATCGTGGTCAAAAGGTTTAGTAATGTAATCATCCGCACCGAGCTCGAGACCAACAACCTCGTCCAGTTCGCGGCGGCGGGCGGTGACAAAGATCACCGG